>JBDNEZ010000088.1:0-4445 GCA_041690095.1 Anderseniella sp. | reverse complement strand
GCTTTTTTTAAGGCACCCCGTAACCATGGCAACCGCACATATCATTGGCGCCGGCGTGGCAGGCCTTGCTGCAGCTGTCGAGCTGTCAGCAGCCCAGTTCCGGGTCATTGTGCATGAGCAATCGGGTCAGGCCGGCGGGCGTTGCCGATCATTTCACGACAACACGCTCGGGTGCACCATAGACAACGGCAACCATCTGCTGCTATCCGGCAACAAATCTGCACTGTCCTACCTTGACACCATAGGTGCAGGCGATGAACTGATCGGGCCGGAGAGTGCGGAGTTTCCATTCGTCGATCTGAAATCCGGCGAACGCTGGTCCATTGAGCTGGATCGGGGACCCATGCCGTGGTGGATACTCAACAAGGACCGCCGGGTTCCCGGTACAAGGCTCAGCGAATATCTCAGCGGGTTGAAACTGCTGTCTGCCGGCAATCGCACAGTTCAGCAATTGTTCGCAGGCCAGGGCCAGTTGTATGAACGGTTTTGGAACCCATTCACCATTGCTGTCATCAATACCAGTGCAGATCAGGCCGCAGCACGTCTGCTGACCCCGGTGATACGTGAAACGCTTGCCAGGGGCGCTGAGTACTCAAGACCGCTGATTGCCCGCCACGGACTTTCAGCCACATTTGTAACTCCGGCAATCAAGTGGCTTGAAAAACGTGGCTGCGAAATACGCTTCAATGATCGGGTATCCGGGATTTCCATGGATGACAGACGTGTCACAGCCATCGAGACAGGCAAAGGCTCTGAACCGGTCGGTGACGGTGATGTGGTGGTGATGGCGGTACCGGCATGGGTGGCCAAATCCCTGCTGGAAGATGTTTCTGCGCCGGATGCTTTTGTAGCCATCGTCAATGTTCATTTCCGGGTCAGCAATCCGCGCATGCCACTGATGAAGAAGCCCCTGCTTGGTATGTTGAACTCACTTTCGCAGTGGCTGTTTGTGCGTGATGATGTTGCTTCGGTTACGATTTCCACCGGCGATGAAACCGCCAGTCGCGATGCCGGTGATATTCTGCGCACCGTCTGGCGCGAAATCGCTCCGGAAATCGGTCAGGACCCGGACAACATGCCGACGCGCGCGCGCGTTATAAAAGAACGCCGCGCCACTTTTCTCGGAACACCGGAACAACTTGAAAAACGCCCATCACCGTCAACAAAATGGCCAAATCTGGTGCTAAGTGGTGACTGGGTGGATAATGGGCTTCCTTCCACTATTGAAGGATCAATCAGATCGGGGCAAAGCGCCGCACGACTGCTTGTTAACCGTATTGCGAGTTGACTCGGACAGCAACTTTCTTTCTTTAGGTAAACACTGGTTGTTGAGAACGCGCGACTCCGCTGATTGGTGAATTTGGGTTGAGGTAATATGCAGTCAAACGTTTACGTCCTGCGTCCCAAATCCGGGATTTCTCCGACGCTTGTTGCAGACAGTGCCAACATTGCCAGCGATGCCGGTGATCACCTGCTTGCCATGCAGCAGGATGACGGACACATCGTGTTCGAACTGGAAGCCGATGCAACTATCCCGTCAGAGTATGTCTTCCTGAATCACTTCCTCGACATGCGTGAACCGGAACTTGAAGCCGAACTCGGCGAGCACCTGCGTTCTCTGCAGTCAAAAACCCATGGTGGCTGGCCACTGTTTCATGAGGGTGGGTTCAACATCTCGGCTTCCGTAAAGGCGTATTTCGCCTTGAAGCTGCTCGGCGACGCAGAAGACGCGCCACACATGATCAAGGCACGCAATGCAATTCTGGCCCATGGTGGTGCAGAAAAATCCAACGTGTTCTGTCGTTATTCGCTGGCGCTATTCGGACAGATCCCATGGCGCGGTGTACCCGCCATGCCGGTTGAACTGATGCTGATGCCAAAATGGTTTCCGGCCAACATCTGGAAGTTTGCCTATTGGTCGCGCACGGTGATTGCGCCACTGACCATTCTGGCCGCTCTCAAACCGGTAGCGCGCAATCCTACGAATGCGTCATGCCGGGAGATTTTCTGCGAGCCACCGGAAGACATCAAGGTCTGGAATTTCAACCATACCGGCAGTCGCTGGGGCGAGTTCTTCCTGCATATCGACAAGCTGCTGCATCCGGCGGAGAAACACATCTTTCCGCGCATGAAGTTCCGCAAATGGGCAATTCAGAGATCACTCGACTTCATCAAGCTACGGCTGAACGGAGATGACGGTCTCGGTGCAATTTTTCCGGCCATCGCCAACACAGCCATGGCCTATGATGCGCTGGGCTACAGCCCAGATCATGAGGACTTCGTTACGGCACTCAGTGCCTGCCGCAAACTGGTGACGGAAAATCGTCAGATACGAGATGACCGGCCGCGTTATGTGCAGCCATGTGTGTCTCCGGTCTGGGATACGTCACTTGCCGCACACGGGCTGCTCGAGGCAGGCGTCGCTCCGGATGACGAGCGCATCATCGCCATGTGTGACTGGCTGCGCGATCTGCAGATTCTGGACGTCAAGGGCGACTGGGCAATCAACGCACCTGACCTGGAGCCTGGCGGCTGGGCGTTTCAGTATCGCAATGATCATTACCCCGATGTGGACGATACGGCTGTTGTCGGCATGTTGTTGCACCGTGTTAACCCAGATCGCTATGCAGAAAGCATTCGCCGCGCGGCTGGGTGGATTGCAGGCATGCAGAGCAGCAATGGCGGATGGGGTGCATTCGACATCGATAACAATGCCGAATTCCTGAACACCATTCCGTTTGCAGATCACGGCGCACTGCTTGATCCGCCAACAGCCGATGTCACGGCTCGCTGCCTGTCGTTTCTGGCGCAAATCGGTTACGAGCGCGATCATCGCTGCATCCAGCACGGCATGGCATTCATGCGTGCGGATCAGGAGGAAGACGGTTCATGGTTCGGCCGTTGGGGCACAAATTACATCTACGGCACATGGTCGGCGTTGAACGCCTTGAATGCTGTCGGCGAAGACATGAACGCGCCTTATGTGCGCAAGGCTGTTGACTGGCCCATTGCACAGCAGCGGGACGATGGCGGCTGGGGCGAGGACGGTGCGACCTACTGGAAGGAACGCCGTGGCGAGGCCAAGGCATCCACTCCATCCCAGACAGCCTGGGCCATGCTGGGCCTGATGGCCGCCGGTGAAGTTACCCACACAAGCGTGGCGCGCGGGGCGCAGTTCATCAACGACGCGCCGCGAAATGGCGCAAAATGGAATGAACCATGGTACACTTCCGTCGGTTTCCCCCGGGTGTTCTATTTGCGTTATCACGGTTACTCGTCCTATTTTCCGACCTGGGCACTGGGTCGCTACGCCAACCTGATGCGCGGCAACACGCGCAAGGTTAAGTGGGGCATGTAAGCTGCAAACCCGCAATCGCCTGGAACAAGATGGTTTCAGGTGAACCCTTGTTGCTCTAGGTGGGTTGACGAACCTGCCTGACTGCTGCACTTGCTTTGCCTCAAATGATGACATCACATGCTATCAGGCCCATCGGGCTCATAACCGCACTTGCTCAGGAGTATTCTGTGGTAAGGGGCGTTGTCGCTCCGGCGTGCGACAAGCTGATTGCCGTGCAGTCGGGTCTTGGCCGCGCGGCAGGATTTCTGGCTGCAGCAGAACTGGGCCGCCGGGAAAAACAGTTGTCAGGGCTGGTCTCGATCGGGTTTTGCGGTGCACTGGATACGGCCTTTACTACAGGCAGCATCATTCTACCAGATGCAATCATCACTGCCGACGACGAGCGTTTCGATACCGACTCTGCCTGGAAATCCGTGGTTTGCGCCAAGCTGGCAGATTTGTCGTTTGTCGCTGCAAGCACAATGTATTGTGCTGCGGAGGTGATTGAAACCCGGGCGGCCAAGCAGGCCACACACTCACACCGCGGCGCATCTGCAGTGGACATGGAAAGTGCCGGGATTGCTCATGCGGCCATGCGATTGAACATTCCGTTCATTGCAGTTCGCATCGTGCTGGATGAAGTGGCGGACACGCTTCCCGAAGCCACGCGAGACGCAATTCATTCTGATGGCAACCTTAATGTGCGCGGGCTTTTGCGTGGCTTGGCATCTCGACCTCAGGATATTGGCGCTCTGATACGGCTGGCCGGCAAGTCCGGCAGGGCACAAAAACAACTCAAGGCTGTTTGCCAAGCCCTGCTGCCGGACTTTGGTCTGTAGCTACCTGACACAAAGCTGTGATCCACCGACATCGTCCTGGAACTCGGTACTGCAGCGCCTCACCACCGACAAACCCTGCAGTGGTCCGGATTGAGCCGCCGTCACCCCAGGAGGCCGGTACAAAACGCTTGATTCGACAGAAAATAAGGAACTAGAGCATGTTGTGTTCATACGGAAGCATATCCTGAGTTTGTAATGTAGTTTGCGCATTCGGTTGGTTCGAAGCGGTCCAGGAGATCCCCGACCTTTTGCCATGTGGCCTCGATCGT
>JBDNEZ010000087.1:0-20329 GCA_041690095.1 Anderseniella sp. | reverse complement strand
CTGGTGCCGTTTGCTGCCCATGGCGAGCGCGAACAAACCATCCGGGCAACCCGCCTGGAAGCCGCCGGCCTGGCGGTCTGCATTCAACAAGATGACCTGTCACCTTCAACTCTCGCACGCGCCATCGAAGCCGCGTGCAACCAGAACCGTGACTATGCCGCAAGCATGCTGCTTGATGGGGCGGCAGTGTCTGCGGATATTTTGCGCGAACGCCATGCGATGTTCAAACGCATCCGATCAACATGAAGCGTGTATACTTGGGTAACTTCAGCGCGCCGGCATAACTTAAATCGCTCAGGTTTGCCTGTTTGGTCAGTTCGTCGACGCTTTCCACGCAGTTTACGTGGGTGGGTTCAGACGTGTAATTGTTTGACTGCAGCATGACCCGGCAGCCCTTCGGCAACAGCGACAGCCATTTCGGTAGGTCCTCGATATGCTCGCAACTGGTATTGATCACCAGATCAGGTGCAACCGGGCCGGTATAGTCGAGCTGATACATATCTGCGGTATGGGCTGTGAAGATTGCTTCACCCGCCAGTTTTCCGTTCAGCTTTTCGGCAATTGGAGCGACGCAAGGATCAATGTCGAAACTGCTGATTGCCTTGATTGCAAACCTCTCGTCATCAAACAGCATGGCCGGTAAAATGCCGACCCAGCCGCCCATGACCCATATATGATCAAACGCGCCTTGTGTATGGGTGGCCAGCATGTCGCGCGCCCATTGCTTGGACGCGACCTGTTTGTGATTGAATGCGTTGTCGATGGGCATGTCAGGAAATTCAGCAACCGTTTCTGCCAGCGCAGACAGCAGATCGGAGCCGGTAAACCGGGCTGCGCCGCGCAACAGGTCGAAAACATAATCTTTGTCAAAACAGCGATCAGTCAATCCATTCACCTCTGGGATTTGGTTAAAGCGTGTTGCGCTCAATAGGGTTCATTTGACCGCGTTTTCACGTTTGCTGACAAGGCATGCTTGTCGCCGTGGTCTGGTTGACCAAAAGACGAGCAAAACGATGCTCAGCGGGCGTGAAAACGCGGCCTTTGGTGGGCCAAATCCGTCCATCCGGTGCGTTGCGGTGCTTGCCCGATGCACCGCATCGCGCTGCGCACCGCGCCTGCCAGAGTGAACGGATTTGACACCATCAAATTGAACCCTATTGAGCGCAACACGCTTTAATGTTTTGCGGTGGTATGGGCAATGAACTGCAGCTATGCTAGTAAAATCATAACGGCAACCTAATTCAGACGAAGATGTTATGCAGCAATCAGCGGTCCCAATCGCCAGTGATCTGCCTGCCGGACCAACCGGAATGCCGCATCTTGCGGGCCCGGCAGCCGGTTTGCGGCAGGCAATGGCGGCACACTTCGTCGAAGGCTTTGCCAGCATAGTTGAAATTGGCGGACATCTGCGGCCGGTGTCGGGCTTCCTGCGTAACGTGCCTGAAAAATTCATCTGTATTGATCCCAAAACCAAACCATTCGAATCAGATATGCTGAATGGGAAACCTTGCCGGGTTCGCCATATCGCGCGAAAATTTCAGGATGTCGATCTTGATCTGGAACCGGGCAGCTATGGTCTGGTGTTTGTGGGGTACTCGTTAAAGGGGTTTGGAAGTCAGGACGCGGTTGGCCAAAAGCTGTTCTCGCTGATCGACAATTCAGCCGTTACTGTTGTTGAGTTCTCGCCCAACCTGCCGCGTGCCAGCGAACAGATGCGGTCTGTGCTGACCCGCCCGGAAATGGAGACTGTTTGCGCATTGGATTTCACGATAGAAGACGGCTCATTCGAAACGACTGAATACGGGGTTCGCCGTTTGGTCGTGCTGCGTCCCAGTGGCGATAATCGTGATGCGCAGAATGCAATAGTCGATGCTTGAACGCAGTATATTAAAATTCACCTGGACCCATTCGCGCCACGCTCAGATATGGATCCTGTTCATCGTTTTGCTGTCCATGCCGACCTACTTCATGTCGCTGGACTTGCCAAAGCAGATCGTCAACGGCCCTATTCTGGGGCAGGGATTTGAAACAGCCGGTGCAGCACAGACATTCATGAGGCTGACCTGGACCATTTCCGGCAAGGAATGGGTCCTGTTTGAAGGCCTCCAGCTTGAACGGCTGAAAATGCTGTTTGCCCTGTCCGGCACTTTTCTCACATTGATCATCGTCAACGGCTTGTTCAAATTCTACATCAACACCTACAAGGGCAGGCTTGGCGAGCGCATGTTGCGGCGCATACGCTATTCGCTGATTGACCGGCTGTTGCGGTTTCCAGTGCGGGCATTCCGACGGATAAAATCGTCCGAGATAGCCAGTATGGTAAAGGATGAGGTCGAGCCCATAGGCGGCTTCATGGGCGATGCATTCGTGCAGCCCTTGCTGCTCGGTGGCCAGGCCATCACGGCGATGGCGTTTATCATGGTGCAGAATGTGTATCTGGGCCTGATTGCCATCTTCATGATCGGCATTCAGTTCATCATCATTCCCCGGATGCGCCGCCACCTGATCCGACTTGGCAAGGAACGCCAGATTACGGCGCGCAGGCTGGCTGGGCGGGTTGGCGAGATTGTCGACGGCATCACGCACGTGCATGTCAACGATACGTCGCACTATGAGCGCGCCGATATATCCAGCCGTCTGGCCAGGATTTTCTATATCCGCTACGAGTTGTTTCAGCGCAAGTTCTTTACCAAATTCCTCAATAACCTGCTGGCACAGATAACGCCGTTCCTGTTTTACGTTGTCGGTGGTTACTTCGCGCTGCAGGGCAAGATAGACGTTGGTCAACTTGTTGCGGTTATCGCTGCCTATAAGGATTTGCCGTCGCCGATCAAGGAACTGATTGACTGGGACCAGCAGCGACTTGATGTAGAGGTCAAGTTCAGCCAGGTGGTTGAGCAGTTTGATGTCGAGGATATGCTTGACGAAAAGCTGCAGACACTGAGCGAAGAAGCAATAGCGCCTCTGGCTTTTCCAATTGAAGTCAATGGGCTGACGGTGACGGATGATACCGGCACGGTCTTGTTGAGCCGGGCCCGTCTGAAGGTTTCCGAAGGTGTCAGCCTTGCCATCGTTGGACCGTCCAATTCGGGCGCTGACGTGCTGGCCGATACACTTGTCAGGTTGTACATTCCCGATAGCGGTTCGGTCAGTTTTGGCGGTGTGGATCTTTTCGAAGTGGGTGAAAGCACCCTTGGCCGGCGGGTTGGCTATGCAACAAGTGAAATATTCCTGCCGCAAGGAAGCCTACGTGACGGATTGCTGTATGCGCTGAAACATCAACCCGTTGCAGAGCGCACCTACGAAGGTCCCGACGCCCTGACGCGGCAGAGTTTTATCAGCGAAGCCGATATTACTTCCAACAGCAAGCTGGACATAAATGCCGACTGGTTGAACGATTCCGGCAGCAGCGACGGTCTGGCAATCCACCAGCGTCTTGTAGACGTGCTGGTCGCATCCGGGCTGGAAGATGATGTGTTCAACCTCGGTTTGCGCGGCAATGTCGATCCGGACAAGAACCCGCACTTTACAGGTAACATTCTGGGCGCGCGCAGAGCCTTGAGATCGCGAATAGACGAACTGAAGTTGTCCGAACTGGTTGAGCTGTTTGATCCGGAAAAGTATGCGGTTCAGGCTACAATTGGTGAAAATCTGCTGTTCGGCACGCCGGTGGGCAATGAATTTGCAGCGCAGAATGTTGCGAAAAGCGAATACCTTCGTTCGATCCTGCGCGATGCCGGTCTCGAAGACGTGCTGGTCACCAAGGGGGTCGAACTGGCGGAGACAACTATCGGCCTGTTTCAGGACCTGCCGCCGGATCATGAGTTCTTCAATCAGATAACGTTCATGGATGCAGAACGCCTGCCAGACTATGCCGCACTCCTGAAGCGCGCCAAGCAAGTCGGCGAGGCCGCCCTGACAGCGGATGAACGCTACATGCTGATTGAGCTTACGTTCTCTTATATCGAGCCCCAGCACCGTATGGGACTGGTTGATGAAGACCTGCAAAACCGGATTCTGGATGGCCGCGAAAAGTTCAAGAACGGATTGCCGAAAGATCTGGCCGGCAGCATCAGTTTCTACGATCCCGAGACCTACAATGCCGCAGCGTCGGTTCAGGACAACCTGCTGATGGGTCGTGTCACCCATGGTATTGCGCGCGGTCCCAAACGGGTGTTTGAGGTGATGTTTGAAACACTCAAGGAAATGAAGTTACGCGAGGAGATACTTGATCTGGGTCTGGAATTTGACATCGGGTCTGCCGGCAAGCGGTTGAGCTCTGTACAACGGCAGAAGCTGGGCCTGGCCCGGGCTCTGATCAAGCAGCCGGACCTGCTCATCATGAACCGTCCGCTGAGTGCGCTTGATGGTCGTCAGCAAGCCGCTATCATGCAAGACACTATGGCATATCTGGCACGCCAGCCGAGCAAGCCTGCAGTCGTGTGGGTTGTGTCGGATGCCACGCTGGCGTCGGAATTTGATGAAATATGTGTAATGGCAGGTGGTAAAATACTGGAAATGGGCAACCGGGAAGACCTGTTGAAGAGTAATGGTGCTTATTCGAAAGTGCTGGCAGAGTAGCAACCGCGATCTGCGCCAACCAGGAGGCAATTATGGCGCTCAATGATGAAGTCGAGAAGCTTGGCAATGTATCGCTTTTTGCCGGCTTACAGCCCAGTCAGTTGAAACTGCTGGCCTTTACGTCGCAACGCCTGGTGTTTCTGGAAGGCGATATGCTGTTCAGCCAGAACGATTCCGGAGATGCAGCTTATGTCGTGTTGAAAGGCACGGCCGAAGTCATCGTCCAGATAGACGGTAGTGATGTGGTTGTGGCAACGCTTGGTGAGAACGCCATCATTGGTGAGATTGCCATTTTGTGTGACGTGCCGCGAACCGCGAGCGTGCGGGCGGCTACACGCCTGGAGACACTTTGCATCGAAAAAGAACAGTTGCTGCAACTCTTGAAAGAGTTTCCGGTAATGGCTGTAGATTTGATGAAAGTGCTGGCGGAGCGACTGGCGAAAACGACGGCAGACTTGTCTGAAGCGCGGGCGCAACTGAACAAGCTGTCCGCGGGGTAGCCGTACTCGATGCGTGTCTCCATTGCAGGTGCGGGTCCGGCGGGCCTGTATGCGGCCATACTGATCCGGCGTGCGCGCCCGGACATTGAAATATCCGTATTCGAGCAAAACGGCCGCGACGCGACGTTCGGCTTCGGCGTGGTTTTTTCTGATCAGGCACTGGGGTTTTTACGCGATGATGACCCTGAAACAGCAGCACTGATCGAGCCGCACATGCAACGCTGGTCGGATATTGCCGTGGTGCATGCGAATCAACGCATTGTCATTGACGGCGTCGGATTTTCGGCAATCGGACGCCTTGATCTGCTCGCGCTGTTGCAGCACCGCGCAGCGCAACTGAGAATACAACCGGTGTTTGACACCCGTGTCACCGGCATCGCTGACCTGCCTGCGTCAGATCTGATCATAGGAGCAGATGGCCTCAATTCGGTTGTGAGGGCTGCATCGCCTGAAGCCTTCGGTGAGCGAATGGAGACCCTGTGCAACCGCTTCATCTGGTATGGCGCGACATGTGAATTTGATGCCCTGACGCAAAGCTTTGCTGACACCCGGCTGGGCAGGTTCAACGCTCATCATTATCGCTATCAGCCCGGGCGCAGTACGTTCATCATTGAAACCACCGATGCAATCTGGCGCGCAGCCGGGTTTGCGGACCTGGATGTTGAAACAACCCGCAACGTCTGCGAGGAATTGTTCGCGGACGTGCTGGGTGATGCAAGGCTGGTGGACAACAATTCCAGCTGGCGGCAATTTCCCAACCTGACCTGTGAGCACTATTATTCGGGCAACAAGGTGCTGGTTGGTGACGCGTTGCATACAGCACACTTCTCGATTGGGTCGGGCACAAGGCTGGCCCTGGAAGATGTGGTTGCGCTGGTTGGTGCACTGAACTCAACTCACTGGCGCATTCCGGAGGCATTGGCGGCGTTTCAGCGGGCACGCCAACCGGCACTGCAAAAAATCATCAAGGCTGCGACACGATCAGCCTTGTGGTATGAGGCTTTTGACCAACACATGGGGCTCGATCCGTGGCCATTTGCATTGAGCTATATCAGGCGGGCGGGCCGGCTGGATGCAGACAAGTTGCGCCGCTTTGCGCCGGAGTTTACAGCGCAACTTGAAGCGCACGGGGTTTCGCTGTCTAGTTGAGACAACATCATAATGGATCGAAGTGAGATTGGTAATGACACAGGCAGCAGCTTCAAACACAGCCGAGCGCGAAGCGTTTTACAAGGCAATCGAACCTGAAAGCATGACCGCTCTATGGTCTGTAATGGGTGCCATCATTACCCCGGAGCCGAAAAGCGGCTGTGTGGCGTTCATGTGGCATTTCGACAAGGTGCGCTCAAGATTGCTGGAAGCAGGCAATCTGATCACGGCAAAGGAAGCCGAACGCCGGGTGCTGATCCTTGAAAACCCCGGATTGAAGGGCACGTCGAAATGCACGACATCGTTGTATTGCGGGGTGCAACTCGTGATGCCCGACGAGGTCGCACCTGCGCACAGACACACCCAGTCAGCGTTGCGGTTTGTGCTTGAGGCATCCGGCGGGCACACCGCGGTTGGTGGCGAAAAGACTGAAATGCATTATGGCGATTTTGTCATCACGCCCAACTGGGAGTGGCACGACCATGGCAATGACAGCGCGGATCCGGTGTTCTGGCTGGATGGCCTGGATATTCCGCTGGTGCAGTTCCTTGATGCGCCTTTCGCAGAAGGATTCGGTGAGGATCAGCAGCCGATCAGCAAGCAGCAGGGCTACTCCAATGCCCGCTATGGTGCCAACATGCTGCCGCTCGGCTATGAAAAGGTGACACCGACATCGCCGATCTTCAATTACCCGTATGACCGCTCGCGTGAAGCGCTGGAGCAGATGCAGCGGCAGGAAGAATGGGATCCGTGCCATGGTCTGAAAATGCGTTATATCAATCCGCTGGACGGCGGTTGGGCGATGCCCACCATCGGCACCTGTTTGCAGATGCTGCCGAAAGGCTTCACCTCGCAAGGCTACCGGTCAACCGATGCGACGGTTTTTGTCGGCGTTGAGGGCAGGGGCCGCCTGATTGTCGACGGCGAAACCTTCGACTGGTCGCCGCGTGATGTTGTGGTTGTGCCGTCGTGGCGCGAGGTCGTGCACGAGGCATCTGAAGATGCGGTGCTGTTCAGCTATTCCGACCGGCCGGTACAGGAAAAATGCGGCCTGTGGCGCGAGCGTCGCGGCAACAGTTAAACCGCGTTAAACCAGCTTGCTGCTCAACCGGTCCAGCATGCCAAGGCACTGGTCCAGTTGATCCAGTTCGACATATTCGTCCGGTTTGTGGGCCTGTTCGATGGAGCCTGGTCCGCATACCACGGTCGGGATGCCGATCTGCTGGAACAGGCCGGCTTCGGTTCCGAAGCACACGACATCCGTTGTATTGGCGCCGGTGAGTTCTGACACCAGCCTGACGGCTTCGCTGTCCGGCATGGCTTCAAGGCCGGTTATTTCGCCGACGATATGAGTGACGATCGCGGCGTCCGGATGCACGGCGCGCATGGCGGGCAGCAGTTCATGTTCGACATGGTCGCGTACACGGGCCTTGATGAAGTCTGCATCGGACATCTGAACCGGTCGCAATTCCCAATCGACGGTGCAGTTGTCGGCGATGACATTATGGGCAATGCCGCCTGTAACACGACCTATCTGCAAGGTGGTGTACGGCGGTTCAAACGGCGAGCCTGCCGGGCACCTTGCGACGAGGTCGGGCCGCAAGGACATCAGGTAGCTGACATACCGCACCGCGTACTCGACGGCACTTACGCCTGCATCCGGGGCCGAGCCATGTCCTGCCAGGCCGGAAAATTCGACGGTGTATTCATGGCAGCCCTTGTGGCCTTCAATGATACGCATCAGCGTCGGTTCGCCAATGATGCAGGCCGATGGCTTCATGCCTATATCGCGCAGTTCCTCGATCAGGGCGCGCGCGCCGAGGCATCCGGTTTCCTCGTCATGGGTGAAGGCGAAATGTACCGGTGACACAAGTGGCAGGCGGGCGTACTGGCCTGCCATGACCAGGCTGGCCGCAATAAACCCCTTCATGTCGCACGTGCCGCGGCCAAACAGCCTGTCGTCGGCCTCGTGCATTGCGAACGGATCTGAGGTCCAGTCCTGCCCCTCGATCGGCACCACGTCTGAATGGCCCGACAAGACGATACCGCCATCTATCTGCGGACCCAGCGTGGCAAACAGGTTGGCCTTGGTGCCGGATGCATCCGGTGACACACGAACCGTCGCACCCAGTCGGTCGAGCCTGTCGGCGGCGAAGTTGATCAGGGCCAGATTGCTGTCGGTGGAGATGGTGGGGAAGGCAATGAGGTCCCGCAATACGTCCACGGTGTTTTGAAGTTGGTCGTGCGCCATGCTGTGTGATCGACCCCGTATTGTGTACCCTGGCCGATCATGACAGCATGATACCTCAGATTGTCAAATGCTGAATCACAGGGGACTGTTCATGGGCAACATCGATATGACTTATCTTTTCACAGCATCTGAAGGGCGTATCTCCAGACAGCAATGGTGGATAGGCATCGGAATTCTGATCGCAATATGGTTGATCAGCACGTTCCTGCTCGGCCGGGACGGGTTGATACCATTCATTATCGGCATTCTGATTTGGCTTGCGGGCATCATGTTGCACATCAAGCGATGCCATGATCGCGGCAAGTCGGGCTGGTGGTGCCTGCTGCTGGTGGTTCCGGTTGTGGGAATGATCTGGGCGATCGTCGACCTCGGCATTCTGCCCGGTTCTGTAGGCATCAATGAATATGGCTCGGACCCACTGGATACAGTGTAAGCGGTTTTACTGAGCCGGCAACGGCTCCCATGGACGGTGGGTCAAGTCGCTTGACTTTGGGTCACATGCGTTTTAATTTAACGTACGTTCATTTTATTCGAGGATTATCTTGGCGCGCACCACTGGTAGTGTCGGTACTGAAACGGCAGAGCGTATCCGTTCGGCGGCCGAGCAGTTGTTTGCCGCACACGGTTATGCGGCGGTATCAATGCGCGAAATCGCCCGCGCCGTTGGCGTTCAGGCAGCAGCCCTTTACAATCATTTTTCCAACAAGCAGGCCCTGCTGGAGGATTTGCTGGTTACCCACATGGAAAGCCTGCTCGTCGCGTGGAAACAGGAAGCCCAGGCAGGAGAGCCGGCAACACAGGCGCTGGAACGGTTTGCGCGGTTTCACATTCGCTATCACGTGGTTCGTCCGGATGCCGTGTTTATCTCCTATATGGAACTGCGCAATCTTGAACCGGACAATTTCAGGCGGGTCGAGGCGCTGAGAAAAACATACCAAGCGTTTGTTGGAGACATTCTTGAAGGCGGTTGCGCCAGTGGCGAATTCGACCTGGTTGATACCCGCATCACTGCCATGGCCATCATTGCCATGCTGACCGGTGTCAACACCTGGTACCGGTCACGCGGGCGACTGTCACTTTCTGAAATCGAGGATGTTTATACGAAGATGGTGTTGCGCAGTGCGGGTGCACGGCAAAGGGAGGGATCATGTTTGGCAGCGGAATGAATTTTGGACTGGGCGAGGACATCGACGCGCTTCGAGATATGGTGCAGCGCTGGGCAGCTGACAAGCTGGCACCTCGAGCCGCACAAATAGACGAGACCAATGAGGCGCCAAAGGACTTGTGGCCGCAGATGGGCGAATTGGGCCTGCTCGGTATTACCGCTGATCCGGAGTTCGGCGGGACGGGCATGGGATACCTGGCGCATGTTGTGGCAACGGAAGAAATCAGCCGGGCATCGGCCTCGGTCGGACTGAGTTATGGGGCGCATTCAAACCTGTGCGTGAACCAGATCAATCGCTGGGGGAATGCACAGCAGAAGGCGAAATACCTTCCCAAACTGTGTTCGGGTGAACATTTCGGGGCGCTGGCCATGTCGGAATCCGGATCGGGGTCCGATGTCGTGTCAATGAAATTGCGGGCTGATAAGCGCAACGACCGGTTCATCCTGAACGGTAACAAGATGTGGATCACCAACGGGCCTGATGCCGAGACGCTGGTGGTTTACGCCAAGACTGATCCGGACGCCGGTGTCAGGGGAATTACCGCATTTCTGATCGAGAAATCCATGACCGGATTTTCCACGGCACAAAAGCTCGACAAGCTTGGCATGCGCGGGTCCAATACCTGTGAACTGGTGTTTGAGGATTGCGAAGTGCCGTTTGACAATGTGCTCGGGGAAGCGGGGCAGGGGTCCAAAATACTTATGTCGGGCCTCGACTATGAGCGTGTGGTTCTGGCAGGCGGTCCGCTGGGTATCATGGCTGCCTGCATGGACGTCGTGGTGCCCTATAGCCATGACCGCATGCAGTTCGGCAAATCTATTGGCGAGTTTCAGCTGATGCAGGGCAAACTTGCAGATATGTATACCACCATGAATGCCTGCCGCGCCTATGTTTATTCGGTGGCTGCAGCGTGTGATCGCGGCGAGACAACGCGCAAGGATTCTGCAGGATGCATTCTCTATGCGGCGGAAAAGGCAACCTGGTGTGCACTGGAAGCCATTCAGGCGCTTGGCGGCAACGGCTACATTAACGAGTATCCGACAGGGCGTTTGCTGCGCGATGCCAAGCTGTATGAAATCGGCGCAGGTACATCTGAAATCAGGCGCATGCTTATCGGGCGTGAAATTTTTGTGGAAACTGCGTAATGGCGATTTTGAAACCTGCTGCACCGACGCGTGGCGAGGCCTACGACGCCAACCGCAAGGCAATGCTCGATGCATTGTCCATCGTGGACGATGCGGTCAAGGCAGCACTTGACGGGGGTGGAGAAGCGTCGCGCGAGCGACATGTGTCACGCGGTAAAATCCTGCCGCGCGAGCGGGTGGCCCGGTTGCTTGATCCCGGTTCGCCGTTTCTCGAAATTGGCGCGACGGCTGCCCATGCCATGTACGATGGGGCGGCACCGTGTGCCGGTATTATCGCCGGTGTTGGCCGGGTCCAGAACCGTGATGTGATGATCATCGCGAATGACGCCACGGTCAAGGGCGGGACATATTACCCACTCACCGTAAAAAAACATTTGCGTGCGCAGGAAATTGCCCAGGCAAATCATTTGCCATGCATCTATCTTGTGGATTCCGGCGGCGCCAATCTTCCCAACCAGGATGATGTGTTTCCCGATCGTGATCACTTTGGCCGTATTTTCTTCAACCAGGCCAACATGTCGGCCAAAGGTATCGCCCAGATTGCCGTGGTCATGGGTTCGTGTACGGCAGGTGGGGCTTATGTGCCGGCAATGTCGGACGAGTCAATTATCGTCAAGGAGCAAGGCACCATCTTTCTGGCAGGCCCGCCGTTGGTGAAGGCTGCCACCGGAGAGATCGTCACGGCCGAAGAACTCGGCGGGGCAGACGTGCATACGCGATTGTCCGGGGTGGCTGATCACATGGCCATGGATGATGCCCACGCACTCGAATTGGCGCGCCGCGCCATTGCCAATCTCAATTCGCAGAAGCAGATATCGGTAACCCTGCAAACGCCGGAAGCCCCACTTTATGACCCCGACGAACTGATGGGAGTTGTGCCCGGTGACCTCAAGACGCCCTATGACATTCGCGAAGTGCTGGCGCGGGTGGTGGACGGGTCGCGTTTTGATGAATTCAAGGCTCGCTATGGTCCAACGCTGGTGACCGGCTTTGCCCACATTCACGGTATTCCGTGCGGCATCATTGCCAACAATGGTGTGCTGTTTTCGGAAAGTGCCACCAAGGGCGCCCATTTTGTCGAACTGTGCTCGCAGCGCCGCATTCCGCTGGTGTTCCTGCAAAACATAACCGGTTTCATGGTTGGCAAGTCGTATGAGGCCGGCGGTATTGCCAAGGATGGAGCCAAGCTGGTGACGGCAGTGTCGACAACATCGGTGCCGAAGGTGACCGTGATGGTCGGCGGCTCGTTCGGGGCCGGCAATTACGGCATGTCGGGACGGGCGTTTGATCCACGCTTTGTGTGGTCGTGGCCAAATAGCCGCATTTCCGTCATGGGTGGAGAGCAGGCAGCCGGTGTGCTTGCAACGGTCAGGCGTGACGGCATCGAGCGCAAGGGCGGCGCATGGTCTGCCGATGAAGAAACCGCGTTCCGCAAACCCATTGCGGACCAGTTCGAATATCAAGGCCATCCGCTGTATGCCTCAGCCCGGCTTTGGGATGATGGAATAATCGATCCGCGCAAGACCCGCGATGTTCTCGGGCTGTCGCTGTCTGCGGCCCTCAACGCACCCATAGAAGAAACACGCTTCGGCGTGTTCAGGATGTGAGGGCGCGGTCATGTTCACCAAGATACTCATAGCCAACCGCGGTGAGATTGCGGTGCGTATCATGCGCACGGCGAGGCGAATGGGCGTGGCAACTGTCGCCATCTATTCGGATGCAGATGCCAGTGCCATGCATGTGGCACAAGCAGACGAGGCGGTGCGTGTCGGCCCGGCGCCGGTGGCTGACAGTTATCTGCAGGCAGACGCCATTATCGCGGCGGCAATAGCTACTGGTGCCGAAGCCATCCATCCGGGCTACGGGTTCCTGTCCGAGAATCCGGATTTTGTTGAAAAGGTGGAAAAGGCCGGGCTGACATTCATCGGCCCGTCGTCCGGAGCCATTCGCGCCATGGGTCTGAAGGATGCAGCCAAGGCGCTGATGGAAACGGCCAACGTGCCGGTCGTGCCGGGCTATCATGGCGAACGGCAGGAACCGGATTTTCTGAGCGAGCAGGCCGCGAAAATCGGTTATCCGGTGCTGATCAAGGCGCGCGCAGGCGGTGGTGGCAAGGGCATGCGCAAGGTTGATGCGCCGGATCAGTTTGCTGATGCACTGGCAGGAGCGCAACGCGAAGGCAAGGCAAGCTTCGGCGACGACCACGTCCTGATCGAAAAGTATGTGACCTCACCACGGCACATCGAAATTCAGGTATTTGGCGACTTGCATGGCGATGCGGTGCATCTGTTCGAACGCGACTGTTCGTTGCAGCGCCGGCATCAAAAGGTCATCGAGGAAGCGCCTGCGCCGGGCATGACGGATGCGATGCGTGCTGCCATGGGCGAAGCAGCGGTCAAGGCCGCCACGGCCATCGGGTATTCAGGAGCTGGCACTGTCGAGTTCATCGTTGACGGTTCAGACGGACTGCGGCCAGATCGGTTCTGGTTCATGGAAATGAACACACGCCTGCAGGTGGAACACCCGGTCACGGAAGCCATCACCGGGCTTGATCTGGTGGAGCTTCAACTGCGTGTGGCGGCCGGTGAAGCGTTGCCGTTTACGCAGGCCGACCTGGCCATCAACGGACATGCCTTTGAGGCACGGCTGTATGCCGAAGATGTTCCAAAGGGTTTCCTGCCGGCCATTGGCACGCTGGATTACCTGCGCTTTTCTGCTGCCGCGCGCAATGACACTGGTGTGCGTGAAGGCGATGACATCACTCCGCACTATGACCCGATGATCGCCAAGATCATCGTGCATGGACGCTCCAGGGACGAAGCGCTGGCGAAAATGCGCGCAGCGCTGGCCGATACGCTGATTGCCGGCACAATTACCAACAAGGCCTTCCTGTCTGCCTTGTTTGCGCATGAGGGTTTTTCCAGAGGCGCCGTTGATACCGGGTTGATCGACCGGGACCTGGCCCAGCTTGTGCACGAAGGCGATGCGCCCATTCTGGCGCAGGCGGTGGCGGCGATTGCGGTGTTGGGCCTGGCGGGCGAACCGGCCCGGGAAGATCCGTGGAGTTCGCTGCCCGGGTGGAGGCTGTGGGGGGCTGCGCAGCATTTCGTAAAGCTGGTGCAGGGCGCGGCGGCTTTCGACCTGCGCGTATCGTTGCGCAATTCCCGCGATTTCAAGGTTTCGTCTGAAACCGAGGTGATCAATGTCTCCCTTGTGGAGCGCGCACCAGGCAGGATGATTGTCGATGGACATACCCAGCCGCTACGCTTTGCGGTGTCCGAAGTTTCCGGCCGGGTGTCCCAGGTCACGGTGTTCCTGAACGGCGATATATATGTGTTCGACGTGCCGGACGGCGTCAGTGATGCAGGCGATGCCGGGTCCGGCGACGATGTCCGCGCGCCGATGCCGGGGCTGGTAAAACAGGTCAGGGTGCAATCGGGTCAACAGGTCGGCAAAGGCGATGCACTCGCCGTGCTGGAAGCCATGAAAATGGAACACACGCTGACCGCTGCGCGTGACGGCACGGTCGGCGAGGTTTACGTGGCAGATGGTGACCAGGTCAGTGACGGTGATTTACTGGTTTCGCTGGTACCGGAAAAGGAATAGCGTCAGCGCCTGGAGGTGCTGGTGATGAATGTGCAGCGAGCAAGACGTGGCGGCAGACGCCAGAGCGGCGCAGAAACACCGGTCAGGGATGTCAACTATCGCAACCTGATCAATCCGTTTGCACCGCAACCGCTTTATTCCGACGACCAGATTGATCGCATTCACAGCCTTGCCAAGCAGGTGCTTGCTGAAATCGGCATACGTGCATTGCTGCCGCGGGCTCGCGATATGTATCGCGGCGCAGGCTGTATTGTCGATGACGACACCATGATGGTGCGCATTGGTGACGAGATTATCGAGGCAGCGATTGCCTCGGCGCCGGGCAATTTTGTGTTGCAGGCCGGTGACCCGAAAAACAACATTTCTCTGGGTGGCAAGTGTTTGAACTTCATGCCGGTGGGCGGGCCTCCGGGCTTTTCAGACCTTGACCGGGGCAAGCAGACCGGGACGCGGGCCGCTGCGCGCGATTTCATGAAACTGTGCCAGCATTTTGATGTGATGCATGTGGCAGGCCCGTGCGTTGAAGCGCAGGACCTTGCACTCAACGAGCGTCATCTGTGGATCAAGCTGGATCATCTTACACTGACCAACAAGGCCGTGTTCACATGGGCGCGCGGTACCCCGCAGTCGATGGACGGTTTCGAGATGATCCGCATTGCGCGCGGCGTGTCCCGAGATGAGTTCAGAGCCGCCCATCACACCTTCACGGTGATCAATACCAATTCTCCGCTGCAACTCGATATTCCGATGCTCAACGGGTTGATGGACTTTGCCGAGTATAATCAGATCGTCGTCATTACACCGTTCACGCTGTCAGGGGCCATGGCACCGGTAACCATTGCCGGTGCGCTGGTGCAGCAGCATGCCGAGTTTCTGGCCGCGCTGGTCATCAATCAGCTGGTGCGACCGGGGGCTCCGGTGGTGTACGGGGCATTCACCTCCAATGTGGACATGAAGTCAGGCGCACCGGCCTTTGGTACGCCTGAATATGTCAAGGCAGCCTGGGGATCAGGCCAGTTGGCGCGCAAGCTTGGTTTGCCGTGGCGGTCTTCGGCGCCGACCGCGTCGAATGCACCGGATGCACAAGGTGCCTACGAGACGCAGCTTTCCCTGTGGGGGGCCATTCAGGGGGGTTCGAACCTTATTGCCCATACGGCCGGATGGCTGGAAGGCGGGCTGACCGCGTCTTTCGAGAAGTTCATACTCGATGTCGAGGTTTTGCAGATGATTGCCGAGCTATGCCAGCCGGTCAGGTTTGACGAGGAAGAACTGGCGCTTGATGCCATTCGCGAAGTGGGACCGGGCGGTCATTATTTCGGCTGTGCCCATACCATGGAGCGGTACTCGACGGCATTCTATACTCCGCTGGTGTCGGACTGGAGTAATTTTGGCCAATGGACCGAAAACGGGTCGAAGACAGCAACGCAACGCGCCAACACGATCTGGAAAAAACTGGTTGCGGAATTTGAACCACCGGTCATGGATGCCGCGATTCGGGCTGAACTGGATGACTATATCGAGCGCCGCATTGCTGCGGGCGGTGCATTGCCGGAATCGTGAGACTGGTGCCTGATATCGCCCTGCCGTCACATGCGCATCTGCCGGGCTCCGGTAGCCAGCCAGATACAGCACCGCTTGAACAAGCCAAACAGCTTGCACCCGGCGTGACGCGGGCACAGGACTGGCAAGGCAACAGGGCCTATCTCTACGGTCATGACCTGATGCAGGCGGGATATTTCTGGGAAGCGCATGAAGTGTGGGAGACGGTTTGGCTGGCAGCCCCGGCCAACGGCCTGGAGCGGCTTCTCCTGCAGGCTCTGATCCAGAACGCCAATGCAAGATTGAAGTCCAGGATGCAGCGTCACAATGCTGCGGAGCGACTCAATATCCAGGTCGAAAACCTGCGCCTGGACCTGGTTGCAAGACTGGGCGGGCTGGTTGAAACCTATATGGGCGTCGCCGTAAACAGCCGAAACATGCTATATAATGCCTGGTAATTTTTCATTCATGCATTTTATGTGCGAAAAACCTTGACCCGCTCAGTCCCTGCATATGATGTGCACTCTGGATTCAATATACCGGATTAGCCTGATATGAGCCGAATTGACTTTCAGACATCGCCCGACTCCTACCGGCATTGGCGTATCGAACCTGATGGTGAAGTGGCCCGTCTCGTCATGGACGTGGACGAAAACGCAGGTCTGTTTGGCGGGTATGAACTGAAGCTCAATTCCTATGATCTGGGGGTGGACATCGAACTGGCCGACGCTATCCAGCGGCTGCGCTTTGAACACCCGCAGGTCAAGACGGTTGTGCTGGCATCAGGCAAGGACAAGGTTTTCTGTGCCGGTGCCAACATCCGGATGCTTGGCGGGTCGGCGCATTCGCACAAGGTGAATTTCTGCAAATTCACCAACGAGACCCGTAACTCGATGGAAGAGGCATCCGCTGAAAGCGGCCAGACCTATCTGTGTGCTGTTTCAGGCGCCTGCGCAGGCGGTGGCTATGAACTGGCACTGGCCTGTGACCATATCATCCTTACCGATGACGGGTCTTCCACTGTATCATTGCCGGAAGTTCCTTTGCTGGCTGTGCTGCCCGGTACCGGCGGACTGACCCGGGTGACCGACAAGCGCAAGGTGCGCCGTGATCGCGCCGATGTGTTCTGTTCGCTGGAAGAAGGCATTCGCGGCAAGAAGGCGCTCGACTGGCGGCTGGTGGATGAGGTGGTGCCGGCATCGAAGTTTGCCGATGCAGTCAGCGCACGTGCTGCTCAACTGGCATCAAAATCCGACCGTCCGTCCGAAGCCGAAGGCGTCAAACTCACGCCGCTCGACAAGACCATCACTGACAATGCCATCGCCTATTCAACCGTTTCCGTTGAATTTGATCGCGGTGCGAGAGTTGCAACAATCAATATCACCGGCCCGGATGCGCCGCCGCCTGCCGACGTCGCTGCGGCGCAAAGCCTGGGCGACCAGTTCTGGCCGTTGCGTCTGGCGCGTGAACTGGACGATGTCCTGCTGGAGATCCGCTTCAATGAACTGGAAGTGGCGGTAGTGCAGTTCAAGTCTGCCGGTGACCCGGCACTGGTGCTGGCGTACGACGATTTCATCGCCGGCAACAAACACCACTGGCTGATGCGCGAATTGTTGCTGTACTGGCGTCGCGTGCTGAAACGGGTTGACCTGACATCGCGTACCCTTGCCGTCATGGCGGAACCCGGCTCGTGCTTTGCAGGCACGCTTGCCGAACTGCTGTTTGCGGCTGATCGCTCCTACATGGCTGATGGACAGTTTGAAGGCGACAACCGGCCCGAAGCGACCATCGTGCTGGGCCCCTTGAACTTCGGTGCCTATCCGATGTGCAATGGCATTACCCGGCTTGAAACGCGCTTTCTTGGTGAACCTGAAGCGGTTGACACGGCAAAGGCCAGGCAGGGCGAAGCGCTGGATGCGTCTGCTGCCAGTGAGCTTGGCCTGGTCACATTCGCGTTTGACGATATTGACTGGGAGGATGAAGTGCGGATTTTCCTGGAAGAACGCGCCAGCTTTTCCCCCGATGCCCTGACCGGCATGGAGGCAAACTTGCGCTTTGCCGGGCCGGAAACAATGGAAACGCGCATATTCGGCCGGCTGACAGCCTGGCAGAACTGGATATTCCAGCGCCCCAATGCGGTTGGCCCCGACGGTGCCCTGAAGCGCTACGGTTCGGGCAAGCGGGCAGATTTCAACATGGAACGTGTGTAGGTGAGGACTGAACTTTATGGCTGATCTCGTCAATGTGGATTACAATACTTCGATCCCCAACAATGTGAACCTGTCGGAAGACAGGCGGGTGTTGAAGGCTCTCGAAAAGTGGCACCCTGGCTACCTGAACTGGTGGAACAATATGGGGCCGGAGGGTTTTCAGGAATCTCTGGTGTATCTGCGCACCGCTGTTTCTGTTGATCCCAAGGGTTGGGCCAAGTTCGGTTATGTTAAAATGCCGGAATATCGCTGGGGCATTCTGCTGGCACCGGAAGAAGAAGACCGCACCATCGCGTGCGGCGAACATGCCGGCAAGCCGGTATGGCAGGAAGTGCCCGGCGAATACCGCTCCATGCTGCGCCGACTGATCGTGATCCAGGGCGACACGGAACCGGCCTCGGTCGAGCAGCAACGCCATCTGGGCCAGACCGCGCCGTCGCTGTATGACATGCGCAACCTGTTCCAGGTGAATGTGGAAGAAGGCCGCCACCTGTGGGCCATGGTGTATCTGCTGCAGAAATACTTTGGTGCCGATGGCCGCGAGGAAGCCGATATGCTGTTGCAGCGTCAATCGGGTTCCGAAGACCATCCGCGCATGCTGGGCGCCTTCAATGAAGCAACGCCCGACTGGCTGTCGTTCTTCATGTTTACCTATTTCACGGACCGCGACGGCAAGATGCAACTTGAAGCACTGGCGCAATCCGGCTTCGATCCGCTGTCGCGAACCTGCCGGTTCATGCTGACCGAGGAAGCTCATCACATGTTCGTCGGTGAGACCGGCGTCGGCCGCACCATCCTGCGCACCTGTGAAGCCATGAAGGAAGCCGGTATCACGGACCCTTACGATATCAAGGGCGTGCGGGCTCTTGGTGTCATTGACCTGCCGACCATCCAGAAAAAAGCCAATATACATTACTCGCTTTCGCTGGATCTGTTCGGCTCGGAAATTTCCACCAATGCGGCCAATGCCTTCAATTCGGGCATCAAGGGCCGTTACAGGGAAGCCAAGATTGACGATGATCATCAACTGGAGACCGCGACTTATCCGGTGCTCCGTCTGATCGACGGCAAGGTGATCATCTCGGACGAACCCGCGCTGTCGGCGATCAATATGCGCTTGCGGGACGACTATGTGAAAGACGCGACCGGTGGCGTCAACCGGTGGAACAACATCCTCAGGAAAGTAGGTGTCGAATTCGAAATCACCCTGCCGCATGTGGCGTTCCATCGCCATCAGGGAGAGTTTTCGGCCATTCATGCAGACCCTGAAGGTAACCTGATGTCTGATGAGGAATGGGAAAAGCACAAGGATGACTGGATCCCGTCAAAGGCTGACGGTGACTACATTGACAGCCTGATGAAACCGCAGTGGGAATCCGGCAAATATGCAGGCTGGATTTCACCACCTCGTGTCGGCATCGACAACAAGCCAGGCGATTTTGAGTATGTAAAAGTGTCCGGTGTCGCGTCGAACGCATGAACGCACTTGTCAAACAACACCTGATCGATCCGGAAATCTGCATCCGTTGTTACACGTGTGAAGAGCATTGCCCGGTCGATGCAATCACCCATGACGACAACAATGTTGTGGTGGACGTTAGCAAGTGTAATTTCTGCATGGACTGCATCAGCCCGTGTCCTACGGGATCGATCGACAACTGGCGTGTGGTGGCTGAGCCATACACGCTTGAACAACAGTTCGAGATGCTGGAACTGCCCGAGCAGGAAGAAGGACTGGAACAGGCCAGTGATGGCGGCGGTTCGCTTGAAGCGCTGGAAGACGAAATCGATGCCCTGCTCGCCAGGGCTCACGAAGGCACCGGCGGCAAGCCGGTGGCGCCTGCGTCTGCCTCAAAGCCCTCCATCAATCTGTTCAACCGGGCCAAGCCCGCAAAGGCCGTTGTGCAGGGGAATTTCCGGCTGACCGATGCAGAGGCGGAAAGCGATGTGCGCCACATCATATTGAATCTGGGCGAGCAGGTGTTCCCGGTACTTGAAGGCCAGAGCATCGGGGTGGTTGTGCCGGGCGAGGATGGCGAGGGCAAGCCGCATGAGCCGCGTTTGTATTCTGTCGCCAGTCCGCGCGATGGCGAAAAACCCAACACCAACAATATTGCGCTGACCGTCAAGCGGGAGGACAAGGGTGTTGCGTCGAATTATCTGTGCAACCTGGCAAGGGGTG
>JBDNEZ010000086.1:0-3330 GCA_041690095.1 Anderseniella sp. | reverse complement strand
TATTGAACGCAAGTTCTCGCGTCAGGATTTCCGCAGCGGCAGACCGTCGACGCGCGACTCGATGCCGGCCATTGAAGTGGACACGATCAATTTTGGCTTCAATGAATCATTTGTACGCGAAGAGGAAATTCCCAACCTTGAACGTATCGGTGAAATTATCGAGCGCATTGTTGCGGCAAATCCGGATGAGGTGTTCCTCATTGAAGGTCACACAGATGCAGTCGGCTCTGCCGCCTACAATCTGGGCTTGTCGTCCAAGCGTGCCGATGCGGTTCGTGATGCCATGCTGGAGTTCTTCAACATAGAGCGCACCAACATCGAGACGGTGGGCTACGGCGAAGAGTTTCTCAAGATAGAAACCGAACTGGAAGAACAGGAAAACCGCCGCGTGACCATCCGGCGCATTACCCCGCTTCTGGCCAGCCAGTAGCGGTCTGTAGCAAGAGCAGGGGTGCCGCGTCAAAGCGGCACCCTTTTCTGTGTCTGGCTGCGCTTGAAGTCTGCCTGCAGCGCGGTTATAAGCGCGCCATCTGACGCAATCCTGAATTCCCATTCATTCATGAAGGAACGCCACATGGCCGTCCAACGCACTTTCTCCATCATCAAGCCTGATGCCACCCGTCGCAATCTGACCGGCAAGATCAATTCCATGATCGAAGCTGCCGGCCTGCGCATCATTGCGCAAAAGCGCGTGAAATGGTCTGAAGATCAGGCCAAGGCGTTCTATGCGGTTCACAAGGAACGTCCGTTCTATATGGACCTTGTAAACTTCATGACCTCTGGCCCTGTGGTCGTGCAGGTTCTTGAAGGTGAAGATGCTGTTGCAACATATCGCAATGTCATGGGTGCAACCAATCCGGCCGATGCTGATGCCGGCACAATCCGCAAGGAGTGTGCTGAATCCATCGAGGCAAACTCTGTGCACGGTTCCGACAGTGTCGAGAATGCTGCCACTGAGATCAGCCAGAATTTTTCAAAGGCTGAAATCGTCGGCTGACCTCAAGATTGCGAAACCGGGGTGACTGTTCGCGGTCACCCTCTCAACAATGACACTGGAAGTAACCGGCCAACCATGAAAACAACTAACATGAAGATGCATCAGTTGCTTATCGCAGTTACTGCCATGGCAGTCATCATAGCGGGATCGAACTACCTTGTGCAGTTTCCGGTGCATGCAACAATCGGCGCGTTGCACGTGGCTGACCTGCTGACCTATGCAGCGTTTACATTTCCGGTGGCGTTTCTGGTGACCGACCTGACCAACCGCCTGTTTGGTGCGGCTGCGGCCCGCAAAGTGGTGTTTGCAGGGTTTGCCATTGCCGTGCTCGTGTCTGTTGTTCTGGCAAGCCCGCGCATTGCTATTGCTTCAGGCTCGGCATTCCTGATCTCGCAATTGCTGGATGTTTCGATATTTGACAGGTTGCGGTCGGGCCAGTGGTGGCGTGCGCCGCTGATTTCTTCCATGGTCGGTGCGGTTGTCGACACATTCGTGTTTTTCTCGCTCGCCTTTGCTGCCGGTTTTACCTTCCTGGGTGCCGGTCTTGATTTCGCAGTTCAGCCTGCGCCATTGCTGGGGGTTTTCGCCATGGAGGCACCGCGCTGGGTGTCATGGGCACTGGGCGACCTGGTGGTGAAATTTGCAATGGCACTGGTGTTGCTGGCGCCTTACAGCGTGTTGTGGCGGCGCCTCGATCAGGCGTTGGGCAAGCCGTCTGTTGCCTGAACCGGTGGCTGCGACCACTTGCAGTGTGATGGCGCGTTAATCTTTCATTAACCATAAGAGCGCAGGCTTTGTCCTGATTTCGACAGGGGCGGCTGAGCAAATTCTATGCATCTGTAATGCGGCGGACTATCCGCTGCATCGGTTGCAGGAAGGAGACCGCAATGTCTATGAGAGACTACGCCTTGATCGCCGCCGCGCTGGCCATTTTTGCATGGGCCACGTCGCCCGCACGCGCCAATGCCGGCGGCATTCGCTACTGCGCCGCGCACGACCAGATTACCGGCAAGCTGACGGCAAAGTACAATGAACACCTTTCGGGCATGGGGTTTGTCGGATCATCCGGCATGGTTGAGCTGTTTACATCCGGCAGCGGTACCTGGACTATTGTGACCACCCAGATCGACGGCACGTCCTGCATTGTCGCTGCCGGGAATTCATGGTCTGATTACAGCCGTAGACCGAAACTTTCGGGCCTTTGATCCGGGCATGCTGAGCAACAACAGCACTTTGAGATTATAGGCCATAATGGACCATGCACTCGCGGTTCATATCGCAGTTTCAGCAGTTCACGCTTTCAAGCGCACATTTTCCGGATCCCACGCAGGTTGCTCGATGATGCGGGCAGGGCGCATTTCATCGAATATCATGATCTCGAAGTCTTTGCTCATGTCGGCCTTTTTCGGATCCAGGTAGGCGAATGTCAGTGATTTTTTCACCGCATGACCATAAGCGCCACCGGTTGTGAGACCGACTATCTGTCCGTCCTGATAGATCGGCTCATTGCCGGCACAATCGGCATCAGTGGCTTGCATTTCCATGTAGACAAGCTGAATGCGCGGGCCGCGTTGTTTGGAGGCTTGTGTGGCTGCCTTGCCGGTGAACTCCTTGTCGAAGCGGCAGAAGCGTTCCATGTCGCCTTCAATCATGGTGACTTCCTGGGTCAGTTCCGTGCCCCAGCCGCGATAGGCCTTCTCCATGCGAAGCGAGTTCATCGCATACGCACCAAACAGTTGCATGCCCAGCGGTTCGCCGGTTGCCATCAAGGCATCAAAAATGGCAGGAAGGCCCGCCATCGGGGCATGGATTTCCCAGCCCAGTTCCCCCACATAATTGACCCGCAACAGACGAACGTCCTTCACACCGGCGACCTCGGTGACGGTGCCGCGCAACCAGCGCAATCCCTCATTGGACAGATCAAGCGGTGTGTGCGGTTGCAGGATATCGCGTGCCGCCGGTCCGGCAAGGGCCAGTACGCCAAAGTCATCTGTGACATCTGTTATGGTGACGACTTCGTCCTTGCTGCGGCGCCAGCGCAACGCGTCCATATCGTGCAACTGTGCGACAGCAGCCGACAGCACATAGAAGTGGTCATCGCCGAGACGTGTAACGGTTATTTCGCTCTCGATGCGGCCATTCTCCTTCAACAGGTGACCCAGCATGATGCCACCAGCCTTTTTGGGGATGCGGTTGGCGCAGATACGCTCCAGGAAGCTTTCGGCGTCCTGGCCCTTCACGTCGAACTTGGCAAATGTCGTGAGGTCCATAAGCCCGGCCGTCTCGCGCCCTGCCTTGCATTCTGCGCCGACCGCGTCAAACCAGTTGGACCG
>JBDNEZ010000085.1:0-8003 GCA_041690095.1 Anderseniella sp. | reverse complement strand
CGGGCGTGTGAATCGCGCCATCAGGTCATACAGCACCGGGGTCAGAAACAGGGTCAGCACACCGGCGCACAGCAGGCCACCGATCACCACCGTACCGATGGCGGCGCGGCTTTCGGCACCGGCACCGGTTGCCAGCACCAGCGGTACGGCACCCAGAACGGTCGACACCACCGTCATCACGATCGGGCGCAGGCGCAGCACCGATGCCTCGATCACTGCCTCGCGCACATCCATGCCGTCATCGCGCAACTGGTTGGCAAACTCGACGATCAGAATACCATTCTTGGCCATCAGCCCGATCAGCAGAATGATACCAATCTGCGAATAGATATTGAGACTCAAGCCCGAGCCCCACAAGGAATACAACGCACCGGCAACCGCCAACGGGACTGACAGCATTATGATGAGAGGATGCACGAAACTCTCGAACTGACCGGCCAACACCAGGAACACGATCAGTATGGCCAGCGCGAACGTAACCGCCACGCCCGACGAGGTTTCCAGATATTGCTGCGACTGGCCTGAGAAACTCAGACTGGCTTCCGGTGGCAGCGTTTTGGCAGCCTCGTCCCGGATGAAATCAATGGCATTGCCAAGCGCATACCCTTCATTCAGGGCAGCGGTCAGCGTGATCGAGGGCAGGCGGTTATAGCGCTTCAGGGCCGGTGCCTCCGACGTCTCTACCAGTTTGACCACAGACGACAGCGGGACAACGGACTGACCGTCATCAGTGCGAATGAACAGTTTTGCAATATCGTCCGGCGACTGCCGGTCACGGTCTTCGGCCTGCACGATCACCGGGTATTCACGGCCCCTGTCGATGTAACTGGTGATCTCGCGCGAAGCCAGCATGGTTTGCAGTGTGGATGCAATGGTGCGCACTGAAATGCCCAGATCGTCGGCGCGCTTTCTATCAACGGTCAACCGGAACTGCGGCTGGTTGCGCTCAAAGTCGATCTCCACATTTTCCAGACCCGGATTGTCCTGGGCCTTTTGTTTCAGTTCCTCAGCCCACACCTTGACGCTTTCATAATCCGGTCCGCCAATGACGGCGCGCAAGGGTGTGGAATTGCCACGCAGGCCCAGGCCTGACGGCATGACCGGAAACCCGCGCGCACCGGTGATACCTGCCACCATCGGAATGATCGAGCGCCGCGCCTCGACCACCGAAATATCGCGTTCACCCCATGGCGCGAAGCGGATCACCATAAATGATCGATAGGGTCTGTCCCTGAAGCCGGTGAACGAATAGATGATCTCGATGTCGAGCTTGTCCTTGACCTTAACCAGTTGGTCTTCGAGCTTTTTGACCTGCGCATCGGTAAATGCCAGCGTGGAGCCCTGAGGTGCGGTCATGGGCACAAAAATAATGCTTCGGTCCTCGGTCGGCGTCAACTCGCGCGGCGTGTTCTGCATCGCAAAGTAGCTGAAACCGGAAAACACCAGACATACCGCTATCACGACCAGGGGCGCCTTGATCGATGCCGTTACCGCCTGGCGATACCAGCGATACACAACGCCCTCCGGCTGTTGCAGTTCATCGCCGGTGACACCTTCGCGCGCCTTGAGGATTTTGGACGCCAGCGCCGGACAGGCGCTCAGTGCCACAAAGGTCGAGATTATCACGGCGCTGGCCAGTACAAAGCCGAACTCGGTGAACAGCTTTCCGGCCGCCCCCTGCAGGAAGGAAATCGGAATAAACACGGCGATCAGGGTGACCGATGTTGCCAGAATGGCGAAGGTCACCTGGCGCGAGCCATGCACGGCTGCCTGCAGCTTGCTCTCACCGTTGGCCAGACGCCGTTCAATGTTTTCCAGCATGACAATAGCATCATCCACCACCAGCCCGATGGCCAGCAGCAACGCCAGCAGCGTCAGCACGTTGAGCGAGAACCCCAACAGGTAAATCAGGAAAAAACATCCGATAAGCGACACCGGAATTGTAATTGCCGGGATCAGCGTGGCACGAAATGACCGCAGGAACAGCAGGATCACCAGCACCACCAGCACCAGAGACAGGCCCAACGCGATCAGTACTTCCTTGATCGACGCACTGACGAATACCGCATCGTCAGAGCCGACAAAAATCTGCATGCCTTCGGGCAACTGCGTATTCAGTGTGGCAAGCTGGGCCCGTACAGCCTTTGATATGGCGATGGTATTGGACTGCGACTGGCGCAGAACCGCGATGCCGATGGCATTGAGACCGTTGGAGCGAACAATCGTGCTGTCGTCTTCAACGCCTTTCTCAACACGCGCCAGCGTGCCCAGCCTGATCGGAACGCCGCCTGCTTCGGCAACCACGATATCGCGAAACTGCTGCGGATTGGTCAGCCGGGAATCGAGGCGGACAGTGAACATTCGCGTGGTTGATTCAATCTCGCCAGCCGGAAGTTCAACATTGTTCTGGCGAAGGGCTGCTTCCACATCGGCAACGGTCAGATTACGCGCCGCCATGGCACGACGATCCAGCCAGATGCGAATGGCGGCACGACGCTGGCCGTAAATGCGCACGTCGGCCACGCCGTCAAGTGTGGTGATGCGATCCTTGATGAAGCGCTCCAGATAGTCAGTGACCTGTTCCGGGCTTTGCCGATCAGAATACACTGCCAGGCGCATGACCGGATCCGCATCGGAATCGCTCTTGATCACCTGCGGTTCGTCGACTTCTTCCGGCAATTGACCGCGCACCCTGCCCACGGCATCGCGCACGTCGTTGGCTGCCTGGTCGATATCGCGGCCAAGTTCAAACTCTATGGTCGTGGACGAGCGCCCACGCTGACTGGTCGATGTAATGGTTTTGACCCCGGAAATCCCGGCCACGGCACTGTCGATGATTTCGGTAATATCGGTATCAACAACCTCAGGTGCCGCACCGACATAGGTTGTGGTGACGGACACTACCGAAGCGTCGACATCAGGCAGTTCGCGCACCGAGATGGCATTGAGTGCGGCAAGGCCCGCCACGATAATCAGCAGCGACACAACCGCGGCCAGAACCGGCCGGCGGATGGATAACTCCGACAGGGTCATTGGGTTGTACCCCGGTTTTCGGCGTTTACAACCTTAACGGCGCCGCCGGGGCGCACTTTTGAGGTACCATGGGTGATAATCACGTCGCCGTCGGAAAGCCCGCTGACAATCTGCACAAATCCCGGTTCGCGTACACCTGTACTGACCATTTGCTTGTTTGCCTTGCCTTCGGACACCACAAACACATGACTGCTGTCACCTTCCACCGTTATGGCTTCCTCGGGCACCATCACCATGGCCTGGCTGTCCAGTTCCAGCGTCAACTGCATGAACATGCCGGAAGGCAGGGCGCCATCGGAATTGTCAATTTCCGCCCGCACCCTGAATGACCGGTTGACGGGATCAACCATCGTGTCAACCTGGGTGATTTCTGCGTCAAACACGCGGTCGGGATAAGCAACCGCGATAGCCTTGGCATGCAGTCCGATCCTGGCGATGGCAAAATATTCCTCCGGCACCGCAAACTCCAGCAACACCGATGACAGGTCATCCAGCCGGGTCAGCACCGTCTCCTTGGTGACCCGCGCACCCGCGTCCACGGTATGAAAGCCCGCAGTACCGGCGAAAGGAGCAGAAATCGTGCGGTCGGCCAGTCGCGCGCGCGCGCGATCAACCTGGGCCGATGCAACCGCCATTGCTGCGCGCAATTCATCAACCGATGCCCGCGCGGTGATCCGCGACTGGCTCAGTTTTTCACCGCGTTTCAGGGCAAGGTCGGCTTTCAGAAACTCGGCCTCGGCCTGTGCCAGATCGGCTTTTTCTATAGCGTCGTCGAGGGTGAACAGCACGGCACCCATTTCGACCCGGCTGCCGGACTTGTAGGGGATTTCGGTAACCGTGCCGTCTGCCTTGGACTTGATGTCGACATATCGAACCGCACGGGTGTTTCCAACCGCTTCCACCGTGCGGGAAAGTGTGCGCGTTTCAGCCCTTGCCGTTTCAACGGAGGTTTCTCTGTCGCCCTGGCGTTTCTTGCCGCCTGCCGATTTGCCGGCATCCGGCGAGGTGGCCGCAATGCTGGCTTTCCAATGGCCATAGCCAGCATAACCGCCATAGGCGGCCGCACTGAGCATCAGCAAGACCAGTATCTGTTTTACAACTGACATAACGCGCGCCGCACTTTCATCCCGTTGTGACGTATTGGCAGCCGGGTTTCCGTTGTCTGCCCGCAAAATATATTTGCAGTAAGATATACGCTCTATCCGGGATAACAACCATAAGCATATCGCAAATGTGATGAACACCGGTATCGCCGCACCGGGTCAAGGCGCGCCGGCACCATATCGCAATGACCGGGTGACTTCAGCAGAAAAAACCATGGCGGCACCGGCCCGGTTCAGGGGCCGGTCACCGGTTCATCACTACCGCGTTCAAGGATTCAGGAACGACCTGAGCGAAGCGGGGAAAGTTGGTCGGCCGGCAAATCAGGCGGCGCTTTCATCCCAGCCGCTGATCGCTTTTACTTCCAGAAAGTCTTCCAGACCCCAGTCTCCGCCCTCGCGACCGTTGCCGGACATCTTGTAACCACCAAACGGGCTGCCGCCGGGTCGCTGGGCACCATTGAGCAACACCATGCCGGCGCGCAGTTCGCGGGCCACCTTCTGGGCGCGCGCCTGGTCGCCGGACTGCACATAGGCAGCCAGCCCATATGGCGTATCATTGGCAATCTCGATGGCTTCTTCTTCGGTTTCAAACGGGATCATGGCCAGGACAGGTCCAAAAATCTCCTCGCGGGCAATAGTCATGTCATTGCTGACATCGGCAAACACGGTTGGACGGACAAAGTAACCGCGGTTGAAACCATCGGGGCGCCCGGTGCCGCCTGCCACCAGTCTTGCACCTTCATCAATGCCTTTCTGGATCAGGGTCTGGACCTTGTCGAACTGCATTTGCGAAATCAGTGGGCCAATGTGGTTACCCTCTTCCGCCGGATCGCCAACCTTACAGTTTTTTGCCGTTTCAGCGGCAATTTCCACTGCACTGTCATAAACCGAACGCTCCACCAGCATGCGTGTCGGAGCGTTGCATGACTGGCCTGTATTGTTGAAACAATGCAATGTCCCACGTTTGACGGCCTTCGGAATATCGGCATCTGCGAACACGATGTTGGGCGACTTGCCGCCCAGTTCCAGCGTAACCCGCTTGACCGTTTCGGCAGCAGCTTTCTGCACGGCGATGCCTGCCCGCGTTGATCCAGTGAACGACATCATGTCGATACCGGGATGCCGCGACATGGCTTCACCAACTGTCGGTCCGTCACCATTGACCAGGTTGAACACGCCTGCAGGAAAGCCTGCTTCATCCATGATCTCGGCAAATACGATGCCGGACAGGGGCGAGATTTCCGAGGGTTTGAGAATCACCGTGCAACCGGCAGCCACGGCTGGAATAACCTTGAGACAAATCTGGTTCATCGGCCAGTTCCATGGCGTGATCAGACCACACACGCCAATCGGCTCATATGCAATGTGCTCGGTCGGCAGCTTTTCGCTCAACGGGGCATCAAACTCAAAATTCTTGAGGGTGCGTATGAATGACTTTATGTGCGCCCAGCCGGCACCTGCCTGCTGCTGCGTGGACATGGTGATCGGCGCGCCAACTTCGCTGGAAATGACCTTGGCCATGTCGCCGGAGCGCTTTTCGTAGACTGCCAGCAGTTTTTCCAGGTAACCGACTCGGTCTTCGCGGCTGGTCTTGCTCCATGTCCTGAAGGCTTTGCGGGCAGCGGCAACCGCGGCATCAACATCTGCGGCTGAACCCAGCGAGATGGTTGCGAATGCGGTCTCGTCTGCCGGATTGATGACGTCCAGATCATGCGCCTTGGCAGGAGCAACCCATTTTCCATCAATGTAAAAATCTGTCTTGCGAAGCATTTGAAACCTACCTCTTGCGCGTTGTTTGAGTGCATCCGGAGTTCATTATGTGACACAAGTAGCCCTGCGAGTGCACGCTTACAAGCCCCTCGCGTTCAATGTGGTGATGCTATTTCCTGCACGTTTGACCAGGATCTACGCTAAGCCCGACCGACCACATAGATGCGGGCCAGTTTCAACAAGTGCACCAGGCCTGCAAATGGCTGCGATTTACCGACCGACCGGTCATGGCTGATGACCAGGGAAGTATCGGCATGCACATTGTAGCGCTTGTTGACATGGGCCAGCAGCGCAGCCTGACGATCATACATGTGCACGATGGGACACGGCCTGCCATCGCGAATGCTGATTGCTCCGTCCTGGTTGATCACCATGTCTGTATCGCGATAGACATTGGCCACTAACTCGTGGTTGGGCACAATCCTGCATGGTCCTGCCATGCTCGAATGGGCAATCAGGTTGGTGGAAATATTGTCGAGACCCGTGGTGTGCTTGGTCCACTCGTGAGTGGTCAGCGCAATATTCAGCTTGGCCCGGCACATGCGCTCTATGCCGGCTGGTGTTCCCCCAATGACACCGCCATTGGCGATCGGCTTGCCTTTCAGGCTTTGCCGCAATGCGCTTGGCAACATGGCCCACGCCCAGCGGCCGTTGATGGTGCGCAATGTCCAGCTCGACGTATCGTTGTTTTCGGCAAAAATGGTCAGGTCATTTTGCGGCATGCCTTCAAACGGGTCCGCCTGGAACATTACGTCGCGGCTGTCCACCAGCAGTAGCTGTTCGATACCTGGTGGCAAACCTTTCAGTATTTCAAGATAGTATTCAAGCCTGGCCAGAGCCGGGTACGGACGGTAGCCGGTTGCATGCTCGACATTGTAAATCGTTACGTTCTGATCTGCAAAGGCCCGCTCCAGTCCACTATCGGCATGAGCCGCAATGACCAGGTGGGCGTCCGAGTGTTCACGCAGGGAGTTGACCAGAGGTGTCAGCAGGCTTGCCGGGTAGCCGGTGGCCACGGTGATGATGCATTGGCTTGCGCCTGGGTTGGCCCAAGCCAATTTACCGCCTGACGGATCAGAAATGCGCGCCACCCATTGCGCGAAGTTATCCGGCGTGTCCAGCTCAGACATCAAGCCTCTCCCACCGCTCCCCCCGGCAACCCTAAATGTTTACAACCCTTAATGCTTAACTTCTAGATGGGTGGTGCCTGACAAGTCAATGTCTGGTAGAGTCTGTCCGGTAGAGTCTCTGCCGGCTCAAATCGGCTTGACACCCGACCCTTGACTCTACTGAATCTGCCAGTCGCCAATTCGCCGTAGTCTCGCAGGCCGCAGGGCAATCCTCGTGCCGATACAGCAAACAGGATGAAAATCGTCATGAACCAACCAGCGCCCACCGTAAATTTCACGGAAATGAAGCATGGAACCCGCGATGAATATCTCATGTTGCGGGACCGCGAACAGGCGCACGTCCAACTGACGCCTGAGCGTATTTTGAAGGCCTTGCGCGATCAGCAGGATGAAACCATTGAAGGCTACAGGATCACCCGGCTGGAGCATGGCCTGCAGTCGGCCACGCGTGCGTGGCGCGACGGCGCCGACATTGACTGGGTGGTGGGCGCTGTCCTGCACGACATCGGCGACGGTCTGGCACCACAGAACCATGACGAGTTTGCCGCTGCCATCGTACGTCCGTTCCTGAGGGAGGAAGTGACCTGGTGCGTCCATCATCATGGCGCATTCCAGATGGCGTATTACGCCCATCACTATGACTGGAACCAGTTCGAGCGTGAAAAATTTGCCGATGAATCCTATTACAAGTCATGTGTTGATTTCTGCGAATACTGGGACCAGGCCAGCTTTGACCCCGACTATGACACACTGCCGCTGGCGTTCTTCGAACCGATGATCCGGGAGGTGTTCGCGAGACACCCTTATGCGGAAGCCACCCTGCAGCAAGGTGTGAAGAGCCCGTTGCGCGATGAAGTCGTAGCCGCCCGGCGCGCTGCGGCCTGATATCGCGGCATGAAATGTGCTTCATACCAGATCTCAGTAACAGCGAGCCATTTCACCGGAGCGATTTTTTCCGCCGGCAAGG
>JBDNEZ010000084.1:0-8268 GCA_041690095.1 Anderseniella sp. | reverse complement strand
CGGCCTGTAGATCGACATGGGTTCAACTGAACCCATGAGTTGATCTACCACTTTGGATGCGATCAGGTTTATGCGTTTTGGTTGAACAACCAAAAATCATCCTGATCTCGTGGACCAAATCAGCCCATCGGCGTTGTTGCAAAGCTTGCCCGATGCACCACATCGCGCTTCGCTTTGCGCCTAGCCGAGTGAGCTGATTTGATACCATCAAACGCTTCCATCTAAGTGAAACATGCTCTATCGGATTGATAAATTGCCGGGATAGCATGCGCGTCATCCCGGCAGCACAGGAGAGGTAGTGCCCCATGAAAATGACAACGGAAGAAGCATTTGTAAAAGTTCTGCAGATGCACGGTATCGAACATGCATTCGGTATCATCGGTTCGGCCATGATGGCTATTTCGGATCTGTTCCCAACGGCAGGCATCAAGTTCTGGGATTGTGCGCATGAGTGCAATGCCGGCATGAGTGCAGACGGCTATACGCGCGCCACCGGCAAGATGTCGATGATGATCGCCCAGAATGGCCCCGGTATCACCAACTTTGTCACGCCGGTAAAGACTGCCTACTGGAATCACACGCCGCTGCTGCTGGTCACTCCGCAGGCAGCCAACAAGACCATCGGTCAGGGCGGCTTCCAGGAAATCGAGCAGATGAAGCTGTTTGAAGACATGGTGTGCTATCAGGAGGAGGTTCGCGATCCCTCCCGCATGACAGAAGTGCTGAACCGTGTGATTGAGCAGGCTTTCCGGCTCTGCGGGCCTGCACAGATCAACATCCCGCGCGATTACTGGACGCAGGTTATCGATGTAGACCTGCCGCAGATCGTTCGTCTTGAACTACCCAGCGGGGGCGAGCAGGCTATCGAGGAAGCGGCCAGGCTTTTGTCAGATGCCAAGTTCCCGGTCATCCTGAACGGTGCCGGCGTGGTTATCGGCGGTGCTATTCCTGCATCTGCTGCGCTGGCTGAAAAGCTGTCGGCACCGGTGTGCTGCGGCTATCAGCACAATGACGCATTCCCTGGTTCGCACAAACTGTCCGTCGGCCCGCTTGGCTATAACGGCTCCAAGGCTGCCATGGAACTGATTGCGAAAGCCGACGTGGTTCTGGCATTGGGCACCCGGCTCAATCCGTTCTCGACTCTGCCGGGCTACGGCATTGATTACTGGCCGAAAGACGCCAAGATCATCCAGGTTGACATCAACTCGGACCGTATCGGGCTGACCAAGAAGATCTCTGTTGCAATTCAGGGCGATGCCAAGGCCGTTGCTGAACAGTTGCTGGATCGCCTGTCACCAACAGCCGGCAATGCCGGACGCGAAGACCGCGAGTCGTTGATCCATCAGAGCAAGTCAGCATGGCTGCAGCAATTGTCTTCCATGGACCACGAGGATGATGATCCGGGCACCAACTGGAATGAACGAGCCCGTGACCGTGAACCAGAGCGGATGAGCCCGCGCATGGCCTGGCGCGCCATTCAGAAAGTGCTGCCGAAGGAAGCCATCATCTCATCCGACATTGGCAATAACTGTGCCATCGGCAACGCCTATCCGACCTTTGAGCAGGGCCGCAAGTATCTCGCTCCGGGCCTGTTCGGTCCGTGCGGATATGGCTTCCCTGCCATTCTGGGGGCCAAGATCGGTTGTCCGGACACCCCGGTTGTCGGCTTCGCCGGTGACGGTGCATTCGGTATCTCGATGAACGAGATGACGTCGTGCGGCCGCAATGACTGGCCGCCCATTACCATGGTGATCTTCCGCAATTACCAGTGGGGTGCGGAAAAGCGCAACACGACACTCTGGTTCGACGATAACTTCGTCGGCACCGAGCTGAACCTGGGTGTTGAGTATGCCAAGATTGCTGAAGCCTGCGGCCTCAAGGGTGTCCAGGTCAGGTCGATGGATCAGTTGTCCGCAGCACTGGAAACCGCCATTGAAGGTCAGATGAAGCGTGGCGAAACAACCTTCATCGAATGCGTCCTGAACCAGGAACTGGGCGAGCCTTTCCGTCGCGATGCGATGAAGAAACCTGTTTCAGTTGCAGGCATTGATCCCAAGGACATGCGTCCGCAACAGTCAAGGGCTTAACCCTTCAGGCTGTAACGGTAGTTTAATATTTAAAAGTAGCCTGCGTTCTCACCCGGACGCAGGCTGTTTTTCATTCAGCCACATGTAACTGGTGTGCAAGGCCACATATTTTGCCGCCGCCTGCCGACACCAAAAAAACCGTGTTTCGGGCTGGTCAAAGCAACCGTCGTGGACTATCGATCGATTAAGATATGTTCTGAAGAGTTTGAGCAGGTGCCCGGAATTGATAGACATTGATGAACATGACGCCGTCACCGTAGGCTCAGAGCGCAGCTTTGGTATTGTGTTTGGCGTTGTGTTTGCGCTGATCGGCCTGTGGCCGCTCATTCACGGGGTCCAGCCTCGCTGGTGGGCGGTTGGCGTAGCTGTTGTAATTGCGACAGCAACCTTGCTGTTTCCGGTCGTGTTGAAACCGTTCAACCTATTGTGGTTCAAGTTCGGTCTGCTGCTCGGACGGATAGTCGGACCAGTGGTCATGGGGCTGATCTTCTTCATTGCAGTGACGCCAACCGCTTTGGTTTTCAGATTGCGCAAGAAAGATCTGTTACATCTGGCCAGCGATCCTCACGCCAAGTCTTACTGGATACCGCGGGACGAAACCATGTCCGGCTCGATGCGCGAACAGTTTTAGAAAGGTTTTCAAAGAATGTCATTTATCGCTGAACTGTGGAAGTTTCTGCGCGTGCGCAAGAAATTCTGGCTGCTGCCCATCCTGACAATGATGGTGCTGCTCGGCGGTCTGTTGGTGCTCACCCAGGGCTCTGCCATCGCGCCATTCATCTACACAATCTTCTGATGACCGCAATACTGGGTATTTCTGCCTTCTACCACGACAGTGCTGCAGCGCTGGTGCGTGACGGTGAGATTGTGGCTGCGGCGCAAGAGGAACGCTTCACCCGAAAAAAACATGATGCGGGCTACCCTCACAAGGCGATTGACTATGTGCTTTCCGAGGCCGGCCTGAAGATTGCGGACGTTGAGCATGTCGTGTTTTACGACAAGCCGTTTTTGAAATTTGAACGGCTTCTGGAGACCTATGTCGCCTTTGCACCGCGGGGCTTTTCGTCGTTCCGACTGGCAATGCCGGTATGGCTGAAGGAGAAACTGTTCCAGAAGACAATGCTTCTGAAGAATTTGAAAAAGCATGATGGCGGATTTCCGGACGCGGGAAAACTTCTGTTTACAGAACACCACTTAAGTCACGCTGCCAGTGCATTCTATCCTTCCCCGTTTGAAGAAGCGGTGGTCCTGACACTTGATGGTGTTGGCGAATGGGCGACCGGGTCAGTTGCCATTGGCCGTGGACGCGACCTGCAAATGGTCAAGGAAATGCGCTTTCCGCATTCACTTGGACTGCTATACTCGGCTTTCACCTATTACACCGGTTTCAAGGTCAATAGCGGAGAGTACAAGGTCATGGGGCTCGCTCCTTATGGAGAACCCCGTTTCAAGGACCTGATACTGGAACACATTGTCGATCTCAAGGACGATGGCTCGTTCCGGCTTGATCAGGGATATTTCAACTATTGTACCGGCCTGACGATGACCAATGACCGGTTCGCCGACCTGTTCGGCGAACCGGTTCGCAATCCCGAGTCAGATCGCCTGACCCAGTTTCACATGGATGTCGCAGCCTCGGTGCAGGCAGTGACCGAAGAAATCGTACTTCGCATGGTACGTGCGCTGGCGAAAGAATACGGCATTGCAAACCTGTGCCTGGCAGGCGGAGTAGCCCTCAATTGCGTATCCAACGGCAAATTGAAGCGCGACGGTGCGTTTCACAATATCTGGGTTCAGCCTGCGGCAGGCGATGCCGGAGGGGCAGTCGGGGCAGCATTGGCTGCCTGGCACGGGGAACTTCAGCAAGACAGAAAACACTTCACCGGCAGGGACAGGATGCAGGGATCTTATCTGGGGCCCAGCTATTCCGTAAGCGAAACAGAAGCGGCGCTGACCGCTGCCGGTGCCCGGTATGAGATATTATCGGACAAGGAAATTGTCTCGCAAACCGCTCAAGCCCTGGCAGACGGGAAAGCCGCCGGCTGGTTTCAGGGCCGGATGGAATTCGGCCCACGGGCTTTGGGTGGCCGGTCGATCCTGGGAGACCCCCGCTCTGAAACCATGCAGCGAACTCTCAACCTGAAGGTAAAATACCGCGAGAGCTTTCGACCGTTTGCTCCGTCAATCCTTGCCGAAGATGTATCACAGTGGTTCGATTTCGAAGGTGACAGCCCCTATATGCTGATGGTTGCAGACGTCCTGAACGCGCACCGCAAACCGATGACCAGGGAGCAACAGGAGTTGTTCGGCATCGACAGGCTCAATGTGACACGGTCGATAATTCCTGCCGTAACACACGTTGATTATTCAGCCAGGTTACAGACCGTACATGCGGATACCAACCCTCGCTATCACGCGCTGATCAGTGCCTTCCGCGACATGACCGGGTGCCCGATTCTGGTCAACACATCTTTCAATGTGCGCGGCGAGCCGATCGTCTGCACGCCGCAGGATGCGTTTCACTGTTTCATGGGTACTGACATCGAATGGCTGGCTATCGGCAACGTCCTGCTGCGCAAGGAAGATCAGGATGCTTCGCTATCGCAAGACTACAAATCCAAATATGAACTGGATTGAACCGGCTCATACCAGATCTCAGTTGAATGAGACCAGTTTCGCGCAACCACTGTCGGTCAGGTTGTCCTTGATCGTCTGGGCAACCGCCTGGCCCAACACGGTCTGACCTGTCCGGTTAAGGTGTTTCCAGTCCAGAGGTCCATGAATTTTCTGTTTCATTGCCATTTTCCGCAAGGCAGGCCTTGCATCGAAAAAGCCTATCCCTCTTTGCAATGACAGGGTCCTCAGCTCGTTGCAGATGTAGTCTGACTGCCGAGCGATTTTGGATGCAGGCTGACGGCTCTCACCTTGATGATAAGTCTGGCTGCTTACGCTGTCGTTCACAAAGGAATAAGAAGTCAACACTGACGGCACATCCACCATCAGTACGCGGGTGTCAGGGAAACTTGCCAGCAAATGTTTCAGCGACTGGTCAAGCACATTCAAGCTGGTCGCGAGCGAGTTACTGTCCAATTCCAGAGCGGGTCCCTGCAATCCCTCAGGTATGGACGCTACTCGCCCATCCACAACAATTGACTGGCTGGTTGTGGCAGCACCGAGAGTGGGAGACGTAACCAATCTTTTAATCTGGCCGCCCATCAGATTGTATAAGATATAATTGACATACGTGTAACACGGAACGCTTTTAGCAGAGTTCGCTTCCCGGACGATGTAATCATTGATCTGTTGGGCGGAGATCTGTTGACCCGGCACCACTCCGAGGCGCTTAAAATTATTGTTTAAATCATTGCCTTCGTAGAAATATACGATCAGAAAATTTGGCGGTGGCGGCCTTCGCAACAACGCGCAACTATCAGCATGCATGATGCGCCCTGGATTGGTCACGAGTCCTCGAACACTGCCAGCGCCTCCCCTGCCGAATGAAAGAACAGGCCGGGAAAGCTGATTTGCAATCACATCGCCCGAGTAATATGGATCGGTGCGTGACTGCCTTTCAGCATTCCAGTCACCAAATCCGGCAGCATAAGAATCTCCCAGAATAGCAATGTAGGCTTCATCACTATCTCCGGGTCCTGATGCCTGCCAAGGAATGCTGATGGCGGTTGGAAACTGATTAAAGGGTTTCCACAGGATAGCTGGTCCATACACCAGCATTACACCCCCGAGCAACACGTAGCCGACGAGTACCGATATGGACAATGTGAGGAGATTTACCGCTATCTCTTTGAAACGCTTGCCGCGCCGTTGCGCAGAATTTGTCATCTGATCCAGCCTCAACTGCGCGGTTGCTTGTTTGTAATTCGTTGTGCCGATACGGATACACAAATTCGTTACACGAGTACAATGGCCGTACTTCGTCACCAAAATCTGTGTTGTCGAAGTGAGAGACTACAGCCTGTTGACAAACTCATAGTCGCATTTGTCAAGAAACCCAAAATTCGATCACCATTCGACTTCATGCCGAAGATACTCCGCAGCAGCGCGATTGGCAGCCGCATTCCAGTGACTGTTGCAGCCAAGCGTGGTATCGGGCATCGCCTGTAGGGCAGCCACGAGGCTGAGATCAATGACCTGCCAGCCGGCTGACGCAACAGATTTCAGGAAGGCAATGAATTCCGGGCTGCCTCTATTACCTAGTCGTTGTTGCTGAGAAAAATCTACATCACGCGGAAACACCAGCATTACTTTGGCCTTACCGGAAGCGTGTTGACCCAAATCGTTGAGAATGAGCTCTGTCGCCCGCATTGCTCTGCGGTCAGTCGTGAAATAACCGGTTCCGGTTCCAGAGGCCAGGTATTCCGACTTTTTTGAACCAATTCTGGCCTTAACCAACCGGACCAACGTAAAGAAGCTTGAATATCGAGACAGTCGCGTCAATGCAGACAGCATGTTTCCAATTGAATATTGCAGCGCCCTGCCCAGCACATTTTCAACTGGAGGAACAGGAGGAATGTCAAAATCATCTCTGGGCACCGACTTTCCGTGAACACCGTAACGAACATCAAAACTACCGGCATCAGGAGCCAGTTCATAGTAAGGGCGATGCCGAAGCCAATGCTTTTCCGAAATGTTCCTGGTCCACCAATCAGGGTCGTTGTCGTTGAAATCGTTATCTGGCAGCAATCCAACTACAATACCCTTGTGTTCATATTTGCTGGCCAATTTTTCGTACAGTATTTTGTATTGCAAAGGTCCGAAGCTGCCTGACGTGCCAAAGTTCAGCATCTCGTAACCGGTGAACTTTTCTAGCAAGTCAGACAAACGATCATTTTCGGAAATCCCGAAACCTTCAACAAACGAATCGCCCAGAATTATCCAGCGATTTGCACCCTGCAGTGACCGTTCCCTGTCGCGCGCTCCAACACTGTTGAAATGATACGTTACATCGAAGCAGCCAGCAATTCTGCGCGATACGGAATTAGGTATTCCCCATGCTCCCCATGGTAATTTCTCGCTCTTCGGCGGCTTTACGAGTGCTGTTGGCAGATCAAGCAGGCGAAGCCCCACGAAGGATGTTGCTTCTGCTGCAATCGCGGTAATCGCCAGCGCCAACGCCCACGCACCCCATTTTTTTGCTCTCTGCGCGTTCATTTGCAAGCTTTCTCCGATGACTCCAAGCAGCTTCCTGCTGCATCCTTGGCGCTTGTTCCACAGCGGCGACCGTTGAACAAGCACTGGCAACAATACCCAACACGTTCCAACCGGGTATCAAGGCAGACCGAGAGACCAATACATCCGCTATATTACAGCCATTGCATCACATATACATGATAGCTGAGCAAGGCATGCACACGCAGCCGCAGCAGATTTGATACTGGCTGGAGGCGCGGTTTGACTCTACAACCCCTTTAGCTTCATGCGGAGGGGAAGATTTGGCGCTCATGAAAAACTTTCTGGTGCTCAATGCCGGTTCGTCATCGCTGAAGTTCGCGGTATTTGCGGGCGACGAGCTTAAACAAATACTGCACGGGCAGGTTGACGGTCTTGGCAGTGCCCCTGCATTTTCTGCCAAACGGGCAGATGGCAAGGTGCATCGAGATGCAACGCCCGCTTTGTCGCAAGACGCCGGTCACGCCAACGCTCTCGATGTTGTCGTGGAGTGGCTGACAGCCAATGGAAACGGACCCGAGACGCTGGCCGGCAGCGGTCATCGCATTGTGCATGGCGGCGACATCTACACCAGCCCGGTCATTGTCGACGACAGTGTGCTGGCCAATCTGGACGAGTTGCGATCCAGGGCGCCTTTGCACCTGCCATTTGGCATTGCTGCACTTCGCCGGATACGGGAACTGGCCCCGGACCTGCCGCAGGTCGCGTGCTTCGACACCGCGTTTCATGCCGATCAACCCGACACCGATGTGCGCCTGCCGTTACCGCAGGAATTTCATGACAAGGGATATCGCCGGTATGGGTTTCACGGCCTGAACTACGAACATGTGGTCGCTGCCCTGCCCGATCTGACCGGCGCGGCGCTGCCAAAACGTCTGCTGATAGCCCACCTTGGATCCGGCGCCAGCATGGTGGCAGTCAAGGACGGCACAGGGGTTGCCACCACAATGGGATACTCCACAGCCGACGGCCTCGTGATGTCGACGCGTTCGGG
>JBDNEZ010000083.1:0-3722 GCA_041690095.1 Anderseniella sp. | reverse complement strand
GCCTCTACACCATCGTGTCAAAAGCCCGTGATGAGGCCAATCCTGGCAGGCTTTGCCTCGTCTACCGGTCCTTGGCAACGGGCTATACGTGGATACGAGACGAGGGAGAGTACATGGACGGACGGTTTCGCTTGCTCGATCGGAATGAAGTCTACATGCTGACCGGCGCCCATGACCATAAAAAGGAGTTGTTATAATGGATGGTGGCATCATCGTAGTGGCCTTCATAGCCCTTTTCATCTGGTGCGTCTTCCGGCTGCTCGGTCGATCGAGGCGAATGGGCAACAGGATATTTGACACGATCAACGGCAGGGATAAGCGCCGTTAAACGCAAAAAAAAGCCGCCCGATCGGACCTCATGGCAGAGGGAATCCGATCGGGCGGCCAGCTTCCCAGGGAGTAACCACGGGGAATTGCTTGCTCAGATGTGCAGCACGTTACTTTTCAAGAAACAAATCAACAGGCGATTTCGTGCCGGCCGTGTCCTGCTTGGCTTTGACGGCGGCTGCCTTCGACACCGCACGGGCGGCTTGCAAACCCCGGAAAAACTGGGCATAAGACGCCAACGGAGACGTGGCCGAGCGGCTGAAGGCGCTCCCCTGCTAAGGTTGCATGCAGGTTCCGATTTCCTGAAATCTTTCAAACACAAGGCAATATGCGGGCGGGGCACTGTGTCCGATCTGTGCCACTTGGCAGCAAATTCGGCTGGCCATGCTTGCATCGCTAATGTGTCCCTATAAGTTCGCGTCCACGTACTCGCCACAACGGCGACATGTGTATTCGTAGTCCTGACCCTCGATCCACTGGTGACCCAAAAACCGGCACCAGAAGTTTTTATACAGCCATTGTCTATTTGTCTTTTCTGGTATCGCAAAAATCTGCCCCTGAGCCTCTGCCCATTCTGCATGATCGTCTACGTCTTGATTAAATGATGATCCACGCATTGAATTGCTCCCTATTTGACTCTCATAATACCACGAACATCAGCGGCGGTTGGAAGGTTGTCGTCTTGCTTGGCTTTGACGGCGGCTGCCTTCGACACCGCACGGGCGGCTCGAATGCCGCCCTGCCCGGCGGTGATAGCCCGATCTTTGCAGTTGGCCTGCCGCACCGCCTCTCGGATCAGCTGCTTGGACCAGCGTTCGATCTGCCCGACAGACTGCTTGCCCTGCAGGATGGTTATGGCCAACGGACATGTGCGCGCGATTTCGTTCAACGCCGCGTTGTAGTTCGACGTGGCCTGGGCAATCGCCCTGCTATTGTCGACGGCGGTAACGCTCTGGGATGGCTTCGCGCACCCGGTCAGCAGTAGCAGCAGGCCAACACTCAGTGTCGTCAACAGGAGTTTCATTGATCCGTTCCTCTATGTCGGACATGACCTTGACCTGGTCTTCCCTGCCCTGATTGATTTCAGCGATGCTCTCATTGAGCTGTTTGGTCGCCTCGCCCATCGCACGGTGCGCAGAGTCGACGGCCTCTTTCAGGTGGGCGTTCTCGCTCTCAGCGAACCCGTCCTTCTTGCCTTGGGTGTGGCCTGACGAATAACCCCAATTGTAGGCGACCTTGCCAACCGGGATGCCGGCGCCGATCGCACCGACGGCTGCCGACAAGCCAAACCCGATCAGCATGCCCTGGATGCCCATGCCGCCAATCAGGCCTGTGAGAATTTTAAACATTGTCGTCCTCCTGTTTCAGATCCGGCAACGGCACAGTTTGCCCGGCAAGAGCGTGCGTGCAGTCGTTGAGGAATCGAATGTTCCCGTTCTCGACGAACGAATGACATATCGAACACATGGAATGCCCATCGTCGCGGTTGTTGCAGTGCCAGCAATTCGGTGGCTTGGGCTGGTTCTGTACGTGGTGCCCTGTCCGGACCAGAATTGAAGGGTGAAACGTGGGACTGTCCGGATCGCCGTTGTAGCTCCAATTGGGCTTCGCTCTCCCGTCAACCCTGATTGCATGCGGATGCTTGCAGCCAGGGCACTCGAAAGCGACATGCCCGTTTTCATAGTCGAGCAATTTCTTTCCGATTATTGGTCTCACCCGCGTTCTCCATAGTTGCTTGGCGGAATATCGTTATAGTGATCCGCCGAAGGATCAGCGCGCGGATGGCGGCGAGGCCTCATCCTTTCCGCCTGTTCAGCCGGGTACTGTTGTTTCGTGTACCACTGCAGGCCAAGCACGGCGGCAAGGAACGCGAACGACGAGCCTGTCAGCAGACCGTAGGACGCTGTGAACGATCCGATGAGCGTAGCGTCCGACAGAGACCAATACTTGGCGCTGACTGCCGCCCAAAGCGCGAGAATGAACACTGCAACCTCACGCTTGCCTGTCTTGTTGGGGAACCTGGACGAAAACGTCTGGTACAGCAGGGCGCCAGCGAGCCCCATGAGGGCTCCGATGGCAATCAATCCAAGGTCACCCATGCTTAGAACCCCGCAGCCTGGAAGTGCATTGCGTCCTTGCCCCAGGCCCGGATAGCGCATGTCCAGCCGTGAGCCTCGTAGATGTCGAGCATGTCCCGGTATTCAGGACGGCAGAACAATGCCTGTGGACACGGTGTGCGAAGTCCGTTTGGCTGTGGGTGCCAGTCTATGGCACAACCGTAGGCGTGCATGGACCAGCTGGAGCCACCGCGCATTTTCCGGTGATTGTAGGAACCTCCGAACAGGTCCAAACCCAACTCAGGGATGCGATCTCCATAGGTGCGGTAGACGTCCTGCAGGATCCCGTCGAGACTGTCCGTGCACTTCTCATGGATGCGGATTGACGACAGTCTGGTTTGTGGCGCCCATGCAAGCACTGTGCGGAACGGCGGAGTGACCCTCACGAGCTTCTGCTCGACGCTTGGGCCAGGACTTCCATAGAACCGGGCAACGTCACGCTGGTGCGGGAAGGATGGACGGTTGATCCTGGCCGCAAACCGATCAGCGATAGCGACCCGCTCGACAACTTCCCGCTGACCATGCAGCTTCTCGAAGTCGTAAGCGGCCAGAGCTTCCGTCGTGTTGTGCCCGGTGTACCCGTCGATGTTGCCAGGTTCGAAGCCAGCTCGATCGAGGATGACCTGCCCGGCCGCAACTGACCTGCGATCGGCGGTCCAGCGTTCGTGCCCGGCGGACAGTAGGCTGGCGTTGTTCGCAAGGATCTTGTCGACTGCAGTGCGGTGGGCTCTCCCGATCACGCCGTCAAGGCCCGAGCGATAGTAGCCGGCAGCGGACATAAGCCGCTGCACATCAAGATGGTTCATTGTCTATATCTCCCAGAAAACCCGGCTAGGTGCCGGGCGGTAGATGTGAGTGTGGGGAGGGACTGACGACACGGCGTTGCTGCGATGCTGACTGGCGGACCAGTACATCGTCATGAAAAAAAGGCATGCAACAGCGATGCCGGTGAGTTGCAGAAGCGCAACCTCGGCTTGGTGTTTGCTGTGCATGAAAGCACCTGCTTACTTGATGTCGAAAGGTCCAAAGCAGGATTCGACGATCGACGTGCCGCACTGGTGTTTTACGCAAACCTGCGTCTTCGTCGAGTTTGGAAACTCGACCAGGCTCCAGCGATGGAGACCGAAGTCATTTAAGCCTGTGGGCTTGGTGGAGCCCGGCGACACGTCCCTGACGTAGGCGAAAGGCGTCTCACTCCAGATGCCGTCATGAAGGACAAGCCCGTTGGCAGTGCCCTTGATGTATGTGCACTTTCGGAGTTTCCAGCCCTCCAGGTGC
>JBDNEZ010000082.1:0-2425 GCA_041690095.1 Anderseniella sp. | reverse complement strand
TTGGTTGTGGATCGAAACCCAAAAACTCGGCATAGGCACCGACCATGCCAATGGCATCCGACCGGTGCGGCATGCGGGTCAGGTCGCCACGCTCGATGGCATCAAGATGCACCGGATGTACCCGGATGGCCCCTGCCACGTCACGAAGGCCGACTTTACGGCGTTCACGCTCGCGCTGCAAAAACCAGCCTGCCTCGCCTGCGGGATCTGACGAGCCGTCGGGTTTTGTCCGGTAGCTCTGGAAACTGTGATCAAAGGTGCCGTGCGTATGCTGGTTCATCGCCGGGTACTCCTGCTTGTTCCAGCGCCTGTGTAGCGTGCGCGACCTTTTAAATGCACAGGTCAAGGCAACTCATACTGACAACCGGAACATCCTTGCTCCAAAACACATCCGTTCAGAGCTCATGACTGTTCGCGACACATCATGAACAAACAGAGTTAGCAATTCGTGAACACGACAGGTAATTGTCAGAGACCCACGACTGAAAAACCGATTACCACGACTACAACGGTGGTGTCCGGCTGCTAGATCAGGATAATTTTTGGTTGAATCAACCAAAAATCATAAACCTGATCGTTTCCAAAGTTGCTCTAGTCAGCGCTCAAAGCGGAATTTTGTGTTGCCTCGCAAAGCCCACAAGCGGCTCGCGCAAAGAGTGCGCTTCGCTATCAAAGTGACTGCGCAGGAAGGCACCTGCTTTCACCGAATCCAGTTTCAACAGCATCTGTTTCACCGGCCCTATTGACGTGGGTGCCATCGAAATTGACCTGAATCCCAGTGCAATCAGGGCCATGGCTTCAAGCGAATTACCCGCCATTTCCCCACACAGGGTCAGCGCGGTGGAATGGCGTTCACAGCTTTCGCGAATAGTATCCATGACCCTGAGAGCCGCCGGCGACAGGACATCATAGCGTCCCGCCAGTTTTGGATGCTGGCGGTCGGCAGCAAACATGAACTGCATCAGGTCATTGGAACCGATCGACACAAAATCCGTATGCGGCAACAATTGATCAAGCTGCCAGACCAGCGCCGGCACCTCGATCATGGCGCCAACCTTGATCTGACGCGGCAGTTCATAACCGCGACCAGCAAGAAACCGGCACTCTATATCCAGCATCTCGCGTGCCCGCACCATCTCCGAGGTTTCTGATATCATCGGAAACATGACCCGCAACACATTGCCTGCCGCCGCAGAGATCAGGGCGCGCAATTGCAATTTCAACAACGCAGGCCGGTCGAGCGCCATGCGGATGGCCCGCCATCCGATTGCCGGATTTTCCTCCTTCATCGATGTCAGATAAGGCAGCACCTTGTCTGACCCGATATCAAGCGTGCGAAACACCACCGGTCGGTCACCTGCGGCCTGCAGTATGCTTTCATAAAACCGTTTCTGCTCGCCGAACCTCGGAAAACGCCGCGCCAGCATGAATTGCAGTTCAGTCCGAAACAGGCCAATGCCTTGCGCCCCTGCCGCCTTCAGATGGGGAAGATCCACCATCAGGCCGGCATTGATCGACAGGTCGATATGGCGTCCGTCGAGGGTAATCGCAGGCTTGTCACGCATCTTGGCGTACTGGGCCTGACGTTTTGCATATAGCCGGACTTTCTCGGTATAGACCTGCTTGACCTCCGACGACGGGCGCACATACACATCGCCCGATCCGCCATCGACGATGATCTCCTGGCCGTCTTCGGCAAGATCCGACACCGTTTTTGCAGACCCCACAGTCGTCACGCCCAGCGCGCGCGCCACGATAGCCACATGCGAGGTTGAACTTGCTGCTTCCAGCACCAGACCACGCAGCCTTGATGGATCGTAATCCAGCAATTCCGCCGGTCCCATAGTACGGGCGACAACAATCGAGTCTTTTGGCAGTTCGGACCGGGAAGCCTTTTCCTCAGCACCGGTAAGAATGCGCAGTAACCGGTTGGCAATGTCATCCAGATCGTGCAGGCGGTCGCGCAAATACGGATCAGCCTGTCGTGCGAGACGCGCACGGGTATCCGACTGCACACGTTCAACCGCGGCTTCTGCGGTCAGGCCAGTTGCTACGGCTTCGCGCAACCTGCCCAACCAGCCACGATCGCGCGCAAACATCCGCACCGTTTCCAGCACATCTTCAAAATCACTGCTGAATTGACCAGGCCGTCTGTCTGCAAGCTTATCCACCTGGGCCTGCAGTTGGTCTATCGCAACATCAAGCCTGCCGCGTTCTTCCTCGACATCTTCAGCAATAAACCGGGTCACAATCACCCGCGGCTCATGCAGCACTACATGGCCAAGCGCGACACCGTCGACAAGTCCTTCACCGAGAAGGTGGTGCGAGCCGATAAGGTATGCGCCATTGCCTGCATTTGCCAGTTCCGACTGGACATCCGGCGTGGCTATGACTTCGGCCAGCACCATGGCCACAGTCTGAAGGG
>JBDNEZ010000081.1:0-5802 GCA_041690095.1 Anderseniella sp. | reverse complement strand
TATGGCGGGCGTATTGTAAATGTACTGACGATGCTGGCTGCTGCGGCGGCCACATTCGCGCTTTCCTACGCCACCACCTACGAAATGATGCTCGTCGCAGCGCTCGGTGTTGGCCTTGCAGGCGGATCGTTTGCGGTCGGTATTGCCTATGTGTCGAAATGGTATCCCAAGGACCAGCAGGGCACCGCGCTTGGCATATTCGGCGTCGGTAACGTTGGTGCAGCCGTCACAAAATTCACCGCTCCGTTTGTCATGGTTGCTTTCGGCTGGACAATGGTTGCGCAGGTCTGGGCAGCGGTGCTTGTCGCCACCGCCATCATTTTCTGGTTTACCACCGCAGACGATCCGGACCTGGTTGCCCGCCGTGCTTCACACCAAAAGGCAAAGAGCGCACTCCTGCAGTTGGAACCTTTGCGCAACCTGCAGGTTTGGCGGTTTGCAATCTACTATTTCTTCGTCTTCGGGGCATTTGTCGCGCTGGCGCTTTGGCTGCCACGGTATCTGGTCGGACTTTATCAACTGGACATCAAAAGTGCCGGGATGATCGCTGCGCTGTATTCCATTCCGGCGTCGATCTTCCGCGCCTATGGCGGGCACCTGTCCGACAAATACGGCGCACGTACTATCATGTACTGGACATTGGGTGTGTCTGCGGTGGCCACCTTCATGCTGTCCTATCCAGATACTGACTACGTCATTCATGGCACCCACGGACCTATCGCCTTTTCAACCAGTCTTAGCCTGGTGCCGTTCATTGTGCTGATCTTCGTTCTCGGATTCTTCATGTCGCTGGGAAAAGCTGCGGTCTACAAGCATATTCCGGTCTATTACCCCGATCATGTCGGGTCCGTCGGTGGTCTGGTCGGTATGATCGGCGGTCTCGGCGGTTTCGTGCTGCCAATTGCGTTCGGAGCCCTTCTCGATCTCACCGGCGTCTGGACAAGCAGCTTCATGCTGCTGTTTGGCATCGCCACGATATCGCTGCTGTGGATGCATTTCTCCATTCGGCAAATGGAAAAGACTGCTCTGTCGAAAGAGATTGGCGCACTTCCCGAACTTCCCGAAATGCAGCCGATCCACGTCAAGGAGAAGCACAAGGGTCTTTCCGGTATTGTTGAAGACTGGCGTCCGGACGACGCCAGGTTCTGGGAAACCGAAGGACGACGGATTGCCAGGCGAAACTTATGGATATCGATACCCGCGCTTCTGCTCGCGTTCTCCATATGGATGGTCTGGAGTGTCGTTGTCGCCAAGCTGCCGTCAATCGGATTCACGTATACTACGGATCAATTGTTCTGGCTCGCCGCTCTTCCTGGGTTGTCAGGCGCGACCTTGCGAATTTTCTATTCCTTCATGGTGCCGATTTTCGGTGGCCGCTTGTGGACCACCCTGTCGACAGCTTCGTTGCTGATACCCGCATTCGGAATCGGTTACGCGACCCAGAATCCGGAAACCCCATACCTAATCTTCCTGGTTCTTGCGCTGCTTTGTGGATTGGGAGGCGGCAACTTTGCTTCTTCGATGGCCAATATCTCATACTTCTTTCCGAAAAAGGAGAAAGGTAACGCACTCGCGCTCAATGCCGGCCTCGGCAATCTGGGTGTCAGTGTCATGCAGTTCCTGGTGCCAATCGCCATCAGCACCGGAACCTTCGCCTTTGCAGTGGGAGATGGTCAGATTACCCAGGATGGATCCACTATCTGGCTCCAGAACGCGGGCTTTATCTGGATCCCGTTTTTGATGGCGGCGACAATAGCAGCATGGTTCGGGATGAACGATATTGCATCGGCGCGGGCATCGTTTGCCGATCAGGCAATCATCTTCTCGCGCAAACACAACTGGATCATGTCGTGGCTATACACCGGTACATTCGGTTCATTCATCGGGTATTCGGCAGGATTTCCACTGCTTATCAAGACACAGTTTCCTGAAGTGAACGCGCTGACCTATGCGTTTCTCGGCCCGCTTGTCGGCGCACTGAGCAGGGCTGGAACCGGCTGGTTTTCCGACAAGTACGGCGGTGGCCGTGTGACATTCTGGACCTTCATTGCAATGGTCGTTGCGGTGATTGGAGTGCTGCAGTTCCTGCCGATCAACGGCGTTGGTGGTAACTTCTGGGGTTTCTTCGCCTGCTTCATGGCGCTGTTCTTCCTGACCGGTGTTGGCAACGCCTCCACCTTCCAGATGATCCCGTCAATCATGCGTCAGGAAATTCCACGTCTGATGCCACAGTTGAGTGAACCGCAGATGTTGAAACAATCTGAACGTGAAAGTGCAGCAATCATCGCGTTCACGTCGGCTATTGCGGCCTACGGAGCTTTCTTCATACCCAAGGCATACGGCACGTCCATCGGTCTGACCGGTGCTCCGAACGCTGCATTGTGGGCCTTCGCCGTTTTCTATGCGGTCTGTGTGGTGGTCACGTGGGTCTTCTACACTCGCAAGAACGCTCCTGTGCCGTGCTGAGCAACATCAAGAACAAGGACTGCAAACGATGTCAAATCTATTGAACCGTCTGAACTTCCTGGCCCGCAAGAATACCGGGACGTTCGCGCAAGGCCACGGTGTCACCACCAATGAAGACCGCTCATGGGAAGACAGTTACCGGAAACGCTGGCAGCACGATAAAATCGTTCGCTCCACCCATGGCGTAAACTGCACGGGCTCGTGTTCCTGGAAAATCTACGTCAAGGGTGGCATCGTCACTTGGGAAACCCAGCAGACCGACTATCCGCGCACCCGGCCTGACCTGCCGAACCACGAACCGCGCGGCTGTGCCCGCGGTGCCAGCTACAGCTGGTACATGTACTCGGCAAACCGGGTGAAATATCCGCTGATACGGTCAAGGTTGCTGAGACAGTGGCGTAGCGAACGTGCGGTTCGTACCCCGGTTGCTGCATGGGCGGCCATCCAGGAGGACCCGGCCAAGCGTCATGACTATATCAAGGTCCGCGGTCATGGTGGGTTCGTCCGGGTAAAATGGGATGAGGTGAATGAAATCATCGCGGCTGCCAATGCCTACACAGTGAGGAAATGGGGTCCGGACCGGGTTCTTGGTTTCTCTCCAATCCCGGCAATGTCCATGGTCTCGTATGCAGCCGGCTCTCGCTATCTGTCGCTGATGGGCGGGGTGTGCTTGTCGTTCTACGACTGGTACTGCGATTTGCCGCCGGCATCGCCGATGACCTGGGGTGAGCAGACCGATGTGCCTGAGAGTGCCGACTGGTATAATGCCGGATTCCTGATGCTGTGGGGTTCGAACGTTCCGCAGACCCGGACGCCTGATGCGCATTTCTACACCGAGGCTCGTTACAAGGGCGCGAAGTCGGTTGTAGTGTCTCCCGACTATTCGGAAGCAGCAAAATTTTCCGACATGTGGCTGCATCCCAAACAGGGCACAGATGCTGCACTTGCCATGGCGATTGGCCACGTAATCCTGCGCGAATATCATCTCGACCGGCAGGCGGAGTATTTCGAGGATTATTGCCGCCGCTATACCGACATGCCGATGCTGGTGAAGCTGGTCAAGAAGGACGGTCATTACGTGCCGGACCGGCTGGTGCGGGCATCCGATATTAAGGGCGCATTGGGTGAAAAGAACAATCCCGACTGGAAGACAGTTGCGATTGACAGCAAATCCAAAAAGGTCGTGGCCCCAACCGGGTCTGTTGGTTTCCGCTGGGGTGAGCAAGGCAAATGGAACCTGGAGACCAGGGACGGAAAGGGCACAGACGTCGAACTTGCGATGAGTCTTATCCAGGATGATGATCATGACGAGGTAGCGTCCGTTGCGTTCCCTTACTTCGGCAACCGTGAACACGATCATTTTGAGGGTACAGACCATGAAAGTGTTCTGCTGCGTTCTGTTCCCGCCAAAAAGGTCAAGCTGACGGATGGCGACGGGCTGGTTGCGACTGTGTTTGACCTGTTTGTAGCAAACTATGGCCTTGATCGTGGATTGGGGGACAAGAACTCTGCCAAGTCCTATGACGAAACCCTGCCATACACGCCTGCGTGGGCTGAGCAGATCACCGGTGTGCCGCGCGCCCAGATTATCGCGGTCGCAAGAGAGTTTGCCACCAACGCAGAAAAGACCAATGGACGTTCCATGGTTATTCTGGGTGCCGGACTGAACCACTGGTACCATATGGATATGAACTATCGCGGCATCATCAACATGTTGGTGATGTGCGGCTGTGTGGGCCAGTCCGGCGGCGGCTGGAGCCATTATGTTGGGCAGGAAAAACTGCGTCCGCAAACCGGCTGGTTGCCGCTGGCATTCGGTCTGGACTGGAAACGCCCGCCACGTCAGATGAATTCCACCTCGTTCTTCTACGCCCATACCGACCAGTGGCGCTACGAAACACTTGAAGTGGATGAAATCCTGTCTCCCACGGCGCCTGACGGTCCATGGGACGGCACACTGATTGATTATAATATCCGGGCTGAGCGGATGGGCTGGCTGCCGTCTGCACCTCAGTTGAATGCCAATCCCCTGGACATCGCAACAGCAGCTGCAAAGGCCAAGATGGAGCCAAAGGACTACGCCGCCAAACAGCCCAAATCAGGCGATCTGCAGATGTCGTGTGAAGACCCTGATCACGAAGCCAACTGGCCGCGCAACATGTTCGTCTGGCGCTCCAATCTGCTGGGATCATCCGGCAAGGGGCATGAGTATTTTCTCAAGCACCTGCTTGGCACGACCCACGGGGTGATGGGCAAGGATCTGGGCGAGGAAGGCCGGGTGCGTGCAAAAGAAGCCGTCTGGCATGACGAAGCGCCGGAAGGAAAGCTCGACCTGCTGGTTACGCTCGACTTCCGGATGTCAACCACCTGTGTGTTTTCCGACATCGTCCTGCCAACGGCTACCTGGTACGAAAAATATGACCTCAACACTTCGGACATGCATCCGTTCATCCACCCGTTGACCAGCGCGGCAGATCCCGCGTGGGAAGCCCGCAGTGACTGGGATATTTTCAAGGGCATTGCGAAAAAGTTCTCCGAGGTTTCCCCCGAGGTACTTGGTGTGGAAAAGGACGTTGTCCTGGTCCCGATTCAGCACGACACGCCGGGTGAGCTGGCACAGCCACTTGATGTGAAAGACTGGCATGCCGGTGATGTTGAACCGATCCCCGGCAAGACCATGCCGATGGTTGCTGTGGTCGAGAGGGACTATCCAAATCTCTACAAGCACTTTACCTCGCTGGGGCCGCTTCTGGAAAAACTCGGCAATGGCGGCAAGGGTATTTCGTGGAATACTGATCACGAAGTGGAGTTGCTTGGTCGCCTGAATGGCCTGGTCACAGAGGAAGGTGACAGCAAGGGCCGCCCGCGTATCGACACTGACATTGATGCCAGTGAGGTGATCCTGTCACTTGCACCGGAAACAAATGGTGAAGTGGCGGTGAAAGCCTGGCAGGCCTTGTCGAAGGCAACAGGTCGTGAGCATGCCCACCTGGCTCTGCCCAAGGAAGATGAAAAGATCCGCTTCCGGGACGTGGTTGCGCAACCGCGCAAGATCATTTCGTCTCCAACTTGGTCCGGCATCGAGAGCGAGAAGGTTTGCTACAATGCCGGGTACACCAACGTACATGAGTTGATACCGTGGCGCACTCTGACGGGCCGTCAGCAGCTTTATCAGGATCATCTGTGGATGCGGGCGTTTGGCGAGGGGTTCTGTGTCTACCGGCCTCCGATTGACACCAAGTCCATCAATCCGATGATTGCGGCCAAGTCGAACGGCAAGCCGCAAGTGGTGCTGAACTTCATCACGCCGCACCAGAAATGGGGCATCCATTCGAC
>JBDNEZ010000080.1:0-6034 GCA_041690095.1 Anderseniella sp. | reverse complement strand
ATGGCAGGATCGCGTCCGAGACGGTCGGCGTCATTTACGTCTTCATAGCCGCCAAGGCGACCAAACACCGACTGACGGAACTGACCTGTCATGCCGTGCCATCCGTTCTTGCCGGTACGGTTGTCCTGGAAAAGATCCCTGGCAACCTCGGTCAGGCCAAGAGCATCATCAAGTTCCCGATAGGCAAGAAACCCTCCGTCAGAGGTGATTCTGGACCCGTGAAATTCCAGCTTCAAACGGCGGTCGAAATCAACCCGCAAAGGGGGCTTTGTGCTTTCACCCACTGGGTGACGTGCAGCGCGTTTGTCCTGATGTGTGTATGGCATTGATTCTTATAGCAAAAACCACATCTCGCTGCATCTAAAATCGACGCCACTTGGGAAATAGGGGCTAATATTCCTGAAGATGTCAGACGAGTATTCAAAGCCGCCTCATAACCGCGACGTGGGGGTACCAGAAAACTACAATTGGGCATCTCTCAAGGCCAAACGGGGAGCCGAGTTAGAGGTGCACTACGTAGACCTTTTGCGTACCTTGGGCACGCAAAAGGGGATGCTTGGTCAGATATTCACTAAATCACAGAACAAGATACAGGATCCAGCAAAGTTGTACCGTCTCATCGACATGGTTGATGGGGTTGAGTGGATAACCATTGGTGCGGATGTCAAAGGCGATGTCTATGAAGGCTTGCTGGAGAAAAATGCCGAAGACACCAAATCAGGTGCAGGTCAGTACTTTACGCCTCGGGCTCTCATAAAAGCGATCGTGGAGTGTTTGCGGCCTGAGCCTGGGAAGACTATTGCAGATCCAGCCTGCGGGACGGGCGGTTTTTTTCTAGCGGCTTATGATTTTCTCACAAATCCAAAAAACTATAACCTGGATAAAGAGCAAAAGGCTTTTCTCAAGCACAAAACCTTTTTCGGCAACGAGATAGTCGCCGGTACGAGGCGCATGTGCCTGATGAATATGTTTTTACACAATATCGGCGAGATAGATGGCGATAGTCTTGTTTCTCCCAATGATGCGCTTGTGGCCGCATCGGGGCAGTCTTTCGACTATGCTTGAATTCCAGAACGAAGTGCAACATCCCAGACTTGATATGATATCGGGTCGGTTGGAAGAACCAGAGGAGAGTTGCAGTGGGATTATATTGTCATTTGAGCTGTGAAGACAGGGATCAGATTGCCGTTTTGCTGGTGGCCGGACACAATAATACATCCATAGCCCGCATGCTCGGGCGGTCTCCTTCAACGATCAGCCGGGAATTGAAACGCAACTCACTGCAAAGCGGCCGGTACTCGGCCCGGATTGCCGATGGGGGCTATATGCATCGGCGTCAGCGCAATGCAGTGATCGAACGCGATGAACGACTTGCACTGTTTGTACGTGACCGGCTTGCCGAAGGCTGGTCCCCACAACAGATATCCGGCTGGCTTCGTTCCGGCGTCGAGACAGGTTTGCGCGCTGTGGCCATGGAGACCGTGTATGCCTTCATCTATCGTGCCGGCCAGAAGAGCGATGAGTTATGGCGCTATCTCACACGCCGCCGACGTACGCGCCGTGCACTGCGCACCAGACCTTCTCGTGACACCATCAAAAACCGGGTTTCCATCCATGACAGGCCGGAAAGTGTCAATAATCGCTCACAGATAGGGCATTGGGAAGCTGATCTGATCATCTGCCAGCGCACTCGGCCTGTGCTGGTGCTGCACGAACGCAAGTCCCGTGTAACCCTTGCCACCAAGCTCACCGGCAAGTCCGCCGCAGAAACAGCCGGTGCGATCATGGCCATCTTCAAAAGACTTGATCCGGTATTGCGCCAATCGATCACTTTCGATAACGGCACTGAATTCGCCCGGCACTCTTTGTTGAAGGAGACGCTGGGCATGGCCACATGGTTCTGTGACGCCTATGCCTCCTGGCAAAAGGGCGGTATTGAGAATGCCAATGGCAGGTTGCGGCGCTGGCTGCCTCGAAAAACCAATCTCGATGAGGTCTCAGACGAGGACATCCAGGAAATCGTCATGACGTACAATCTCACGCCGAGAAAGTGTCTTGGCTACATCACGCCAATCCAGGCACTCTTCCAAAACCTTGGCAGAGATGTCAGATTGAAGTTCGCTTGAAAACGTTGCACTTCGCGTTGGAACTCAGGATGTGCTGGCAAACCCGCCATTCGGCAAGAAGAGCTCCATGAGTTTTACAAATGACGAGGGTGAGCAGGAAACGGATGACCTCACTTACAACCGTCAGGATTTCTGGGCCACTACCTCAAACAAACAACTGAATTTTGTGCAGCACATTCGATCAATGTTGAAGACCTCAGGTCGAGCGGCCGTAGTGGTTCCAGACAATGTTCTGTTTGAAGGGGGCGCTGGAGAGACAGTTCGGCGAAGGCTTTTGGCGTCTGCTGACCTTCATACGATACTGCGCTTGCCTACCGGTATTTTCTACGCACATGGGGTAAAGGCTAATGTGTTGTTTTTCGACAACAAGGCCGCCAGTCCTGACCATCAGACCAAAGATGTCTGGTTTTATGATTACCGGACCAACGTGCACCATACGTTGAAGAAGAAACCGCTGACATACGATCACCTGATTGAGTTCGTCGAATGCTATCAACCAGAGAACCGCTTCCGGCGCGAAGAAACCTGGCACCCAGAGGCGTCCCCTGAAGGCCGGTGGCGGCGATATTCGTATGAAGAGTTGATTGAGAGAGACAAGGCCAGTCTTGATGTGTTCTGGCTGAAGGACAATTCTCTGACTGACTTGGACAACCTTCCTCCGCCAGATGAGCTTGCTGCTCAAATAGTCGAAGAAATGGAGGCCGGATTGGAGAGCTTCAGGAGCGTGCTTGCTGAAGTCAGCTGATCATCCCCCCAATTCCAAGGGAAAGGCCCCTCGCTCGCAACGAATGGCCGCTCGAACAAGTGCTTTAAAGAAGTATCCCACTGAGTATCACCGACGCATTATCTCGATGTGCCTAAATAAACGTAAGTCTTTGAAATCATTGGTGCACCCGACAGGATTCGAACCTGTGACCTCTGCCTTCGGAGAACTGCTATTCATAGCTAACCCTATTGTTTCTGCTAGGTTTTTGTTTTGAAACGCGGTTGAACTAACGGGTAATTGTCATGGGTTACGCGGACATTCTGCGGACGCATCAGTACGCCTCAGCTGCATTGCGTTGGTAGTCCGGATGATGATGGCCGTAGACGCTTTCAAGGGTCTCGACTGTCATGCCCAGAAAACCTGCCAATTCCCACTTGTTGACGCCTGCCTGCATTCCCCAGGTTGCTCTTGTATGGCGCAACACATGCGGTGATACGCCTTCCAATCCAGCCCGCTCGCAGGCCGACGCAAAGCTCTTTTTGGGATCTCCAACTGGCTTGCCGTTGTTGTGGATGACAAAGCCGGTATCGCTGCCGCGAAGTCGCGCACGGCGAAGATGAGGGATCAACCGTGGTGGAATTCGTGAGCGCGGACGCTGCTTTTTGGTACGCTTGCGGCCCTGTGGATTCCAGTCGATCAGACCGGCTTCTAGATCAACTTGGGGCCATCGAAGCGACAGTATGGCTTCTCGCCTCACGCCGGCATGTAGTGCGATCAGTATGAACAACGGGAGATAGAGCCGGACCTTTGGCGATCGGAGCGACGATCGTAACAGTCGCGCAGCTTCGCTCTTGGTCAACCACCTTTGCTTGCCTTCTGGTTTGTCAGGCAAGTGCACATGAACACGCCTGGTCAACCGTCCTTCCATATGCGCATGGTTGATTGATGCTCGCAGAACACCCAGTTCACGGCGCAATGTTCCATTCGCCCGTTCACGCCAGGCACAGTACCGCTCACAGGTCTGCCTAGACACATCTGCAACTGTGCGACCCTCCCAGAACGTTGCCAGCGGTATAATTGCATAAGCGATACGTTCCGGAGCCATTGTCCTTGAAGCTTTTTCCTCTGCGTAATCGGCCAGACTGTCAGAGATCAGGACCTGAGCGGGATCACGCGGCCCGTTGTGCCTTGCGCGTCCGTGGATGAATTCCGCGAGCGCGATTTCAGCTGTTGCCCGATCTGTCGTGCCCGTGCTGCGCTCGCGGCTGCGACCGCTTTCAGTCCAGACGATGTAGAAGGTGTTTCGCTTGGTGAGAAATTTGAGCCTGGGGCCGCTGTTTCTTCTGGGCATTGTCGCACCGTCCTTTCCTCAATGAAGCGTTCAAAAGCGCCATCAGGGATCATCTTTGCTGAACCGATGAACATGTGCTCCAGACCGTCTCTCAACAGCTGATCCACCTTGTGACGGGTCAGCCCCTCGTCTTCCATGAACTGCCGAATGGTACGCAGTGCCATTGCTTCAACCCTCCGCCTTGAACCGGCTCTCATGGTCAACCGGCAGGCGGTCCACCGCTTCGTCTATCTGTCGCAGATCCCATAACCGGCACTCGCCAACAAAGCGCGCAGCGGGCATTGAACCGGACATGACCATCAGCTTGAACATGCTCTTGTCGATTCCGAGATAGGCGGCTGCAGTTGCCATCACGACAAGCCTTGGCCGCATGCCTTTCGGCAGCGCCGAATACAGTTGGGTGGTCCATGGATCAATCGTCATTGACCTGTGGCTCCTTCCGGTCCTGCATGGGTGTCATATTCAACGGTGATAGGTATTCGTCACCGCCTTCGATCTCAGGCAGATTTTCCCAGCCCCTAATTTCGTTCGGCGCAAGCCAGCCCCATTCACGGCCCACCCTGTAAGCCTCGTATCGAGCTTTCATATCACCACGCAGCAACCCAGCCAGATCGTGTTCAATGAACAGGCTCTGCTTGGATAGCGCTGGCAGCAATGCTGCGTTCATCGCTTGCTCGACCCGCTTTGCCATTGGCGCCAGGCATCGAACTACCAAAGCGCGGGACTCTTGATCACTGTTGGAGTAGGTCGCGTTGTCTGTGATCCCCGCCACAGTCGGCGGCACGCTGAATACCCTGCAGATATCCAGATTTGTTAGCTTTCGACTTTCCAGGAACTCTGCGTCTTTTGATGAAAATGAGAATGACCGCCATTCCGCTCCACCGTCCAGAACCAACACGCCGGAAGTTTCTGTCTGCGCTGAAATCTTTTTCCGGAGCGCTTCAATTGCGCTTTCTTTGACTGACGGCGAGATCGCATTGGGAAACACCAATGCACCCTCGGGCCTGAACGATTTTCCGGCTTGCTTGCCTGCAGTGTCTTGTTGCGTGAGGGCCAGATTAAAAGTTTCACGTGCCAGTTGCAGCGGCGACAAGCCCATGACGCCATCACGTGCCAGCCTGTACCTCAGATGCAATATTTCATCCTGCAGATAAACGCGAACTCCGCCGCGGTGATCACTCACTCGATAGCGCAGACGGCCACTCTCAAGCCGTTCAACTGCCACCTGACCGGGATCAAGTGGCTGTAATTCGGTCACCTGCCCACGTCCGTTCCATGCCAGTCTTGCATAGGCGTTGCCGGTCGCGAGCAATGACGCCAGTAGGAGTTCACGCGCCTCGAAGGCGGTCATTGCATCATTCGCAAGGTCATGCAGCACGCCGTAAAGGGGATGATCTGTTGCCCGCGTTCGTCCCCCATTTTCCGCGCGCCTGAACAGATTAAGGGGCATCGAGGCGAGTGTTTGAGAGATGATTGAGATACATGCGTGGGCTGTCGCAAGGCCAGTTGCTCGTTGCGTATCAACTTGCCCGCCAATGCCACCACGTTGACCAAAGAACTCAGCCAGATATGGATCTGATGATCTAACTGTTTCATTTCTTGTTTCTCGCCCAAGCAGGCGGTTGAATATGTTCATCGTTCAAGTTCCAGAATTCTGAGGGTTCGGGCCGCATGAGCCAGGCTTGCAGTTAGAGGCTGCATTGCCCGAGCATTGACGATTGTGCCCTCATAGGCGGGCCACGCGAGCACAACGCTGATTTCAACCAGGTCAATGGCTCGAAGCTCGCGCCGGTTACCATCTCGAACTTCGTCAACGGCATGGAATCCGAACGACATACCGCCCAGGTCATT
>JBDNEZ010000079.1:0-2821 GCA_041690095.1 Anderseniella sp. | reverse complement strand
CGGCACGGTCAAGACCGGCCGCTACGGCGGCATCTGCCAGCACTGTCTTGTCTGTCAGGTTTCCACCTTCGATGAAATACAGCTGGAACAACCGTTCGACCACCGCGTTCTGCACGCCTTCGGCCATCGCCCAGCGGATGATGCGATGGGCATTCAGCGTGTTTGGCGAGACGGTTATTTTGTCAAACTCGAACGGAATTTGCTCTTCCTTGCCCGCGGCACGCACCGGGCCGTAAACCTGCGCGGCCTGCTCTTCGGATCCGAACTTGTCGCGCAGATATTGTTTTCGGTCCATGCCGGATTCGGGAATGGTGTGGTCCAGTTGAAATGGCCGCCAGCGGATATCAACATTGACATCCGGGACCATGGCGAGCGCCCTTTCAAGCCGACGCTTGCCGATATAGCACCACGGGCACATGACGTCCGAGATCACGTCTATTTCGATTACATCTGCGGTTTCAGTCGTCATTGGCATGATCCTTGGGTTTTTTCAGCAGCGATGCCAGATCCTTTCTGATGATCTTGCCATTGCCGGATTGCGGCAGAGCTTCAATGAAGAAGACCTGCTTGGGCACCTTGTAACGCGCCAGGGAGTTTGATGCAAAACTGATCACTTCTGAAGCCGTCAAAGTTTCGTGTTCGCGCATAACGACAAACGCCGTGACCAACTTCATGCCAGGGTTCAACTCGACTTCGGTGACACCAGCCTGCTGGACGGCAGGGTGGCGCATGATGGCGAGTTCCACCTCCAACGGTGAAATGCGATATCCGAATGAGGTCATGACGTCGTCATTGCGGCCTTCATACCAGACATAGCCTTCGTCATCGACGTGCCCGAGGTCGCCGCCGATAAACCAGTCACCGCGAAGCACGGCTTCATCATCGGCAGGACGATTCCAGTACCCCAGCATCATGCCGGGATCGGAGCGATGGACGGCGATCAGCCCGGTCTCACCAGCCTCAAGCGGCTCTTCGCCTCCGGAAACCGGCAGGATGCAGACGCTGCGGCCCTGTTGCGGCTTTCCGGGGCTGCCCGATTTGGTCGGGACGGAAGGAGAGCTCGAGATGTAGGTGGAGATTTCGCTCATTCCCAGTGCTTCATACAACTTCATGCCGGTCGTCTCCAGCCATTCCCGTTGCAAGCCGGGAAAAATGGCCTCGCCGGCAGTCAAGCCATGGCGAAGAGTGCCGACGGAACCGGGTGACATTCCACCATCGCTGAGCATCTGGCGGTACAGGGCAGGTACGGAAGCCATGATCGTGGGGTTGAGATCGGCAATCAACTTGACCCAGATCGAACGATCCCGTGGTCCGGTGTAAACGATGGAACTGGCGCCGTTGGCCCAGGGGTCAAACAGCGCGGTTCCCAGAGTGTAGGTCCAGTTGAAGGCTCCGGTGTGCAAGATGGTGTCGTCGCAGGTCAGGCCATACCAGCCCTGATACATGGGACGGCGACCCCATACTGCACGTTGTGCATGCAGCACGCCCTTCGGCTGCCCTGACGTGCCGGATGTATAGACCATGTAGGCAGGTGTGGTGGACGTGGTGTCGGCATAGTGACCGCGTTGTCCGGATTTGAATACGATGATGTCATCCTGGGTAATCAACCTGCAGTCAGCCGGCAAATCACACAATTCCAGTATACCATCGTGCACAATAGCAACCGCCTGGCTGTCCGACAGAACGAATGAGACTTCCTCGACAGACAACATTGATGATGCTGGGATGGGCACCAATCCGGCTGCATTGGCAGCGAAGAATACGGCTGCGTAGTCGAAGCTGTTACCCATCCGGATCAGTATCCGGGCACCAGGTTGAAACCCGAACAGACTGAACGCAGAGGCCAGCCGCAGCACAATGTCTTCAATTTCGGCAAAGCTTAACCTGTGATAGACTTCACCGTCGGCAATGGTGAGCGCGATCTTGTCAGGCCGTTCCCTGGCACTTTGGGAAAGACAATAGCGAGCCAGATTAAACCTGGCGGGCGGGAGTTCACCAGTGAAACCTGCCATCATTGCTCAATCCAGCCGGTCTCTGCGAGAAATCCATACAATGACGGCTGCGCGGGGCGCTTGATCTGGTTCCATCTTGCCAGCCACTGTCCGGGAGCATGGAACAGCGGCAACACATAATGGCCCTCGAGCAACAACCGATCGAGGCCACGCACGGCATCGTCAAAAGCGGATTTGTCGCGGGCCGCCAACAACTCGGCTATCATCTTGTCGATTGCCGGGTCGTCGGCCCCCATGTAATTGCGCGTGCCGTCCTGCGTCCGGCCTGCTGATCCCCAGTAAAACGCCTGTTCATTGCCCGGCGACAGCGAGTTGTACCAGGTGAACGGGATCATATCGAAATCGTAGGTCTGCAGACGCCGCTGGAATTGTGCAGAATCCACCTGCCGGATTGTCATGTCGACACCTATGGTGCGCAGCATGCGCTGCCACGCCAGTGCTATGCGTTCCTGCGGCCTGCTGGCCACCGTAATTTCAAAAGACAGGCTGAGTCCGTTTGCGTTTGCCAACCCGGCCGATCCTGCCTTCCAGCCGGCTTCATTAAGCAGTGTCAGGGCTTTTCTCAGGTTTTTTCGATCGCGTCCCGATCCGTCTGAAACAGGCAGGGCAAACGTTCCGTCGAGTATGCCCGGGCGGATGTCTGCTCCTGAGCGGTTTAACATGTCACGTTCATTGCTGGTCGCAGACTGTCCGATGGCACTGAGCTCAGAGCCGAAGAAGTAGCCCTGAGTACGTTCCATTTTGGAGTGAAACAGGTTCTTGTTGATCCACTCAAAATCAAACGTCAGGATCAGGGCCTCGCGGACGCG
>JBDNEZ010000078.1:0-6721 GCA_041690095.1 Anderseniella sp. | reverse complement strand
CTCACCTGCAATTTTCAGGTCATGGATGGCCTTGCGGCGAAACATCCAGGAATTGTACCGACAATCCGCTTTGAGGTCATCTCGTATGGCTTGACCGGCGGCAAGGGAGGAAGGTGAATGTCCGATATGTGTGCAATGCGAAAAGTCACAAAAATAGTCCGTCAGGCAGTGTTGCGTCAAAAATGTGAAGGGTCTTGTCAGCAATCCCGCCGATCGCTTCTATCATCCGGTGCATTGAAACGTTGTCTTTCAGTATCGATGAAAGGTCTGCATGCTGTCTGCCCTTGTTGGCATGATAACTGTGTAAAGGCTTTCCGCTCAAGTCGCGATCTGACCGATCGTATTTCAACTTCACTCATGTGCGGATTTTTCTGGCGTTTTCCGGCGGCGCCTGGCTGGCACCTTGATCTCTGAGGCAGCACCATCTTCCACCTTGTACAGGCGATCTGCAATCTTTGACCAGGCAGGTCGATGGGTGATGGCAATAATCGTGAATTCGCCTGCGAGGCCGAGTGCATTGCGACAAATACTGGCCTCGGTTTCCGGATCGAGCGCGCTGGTGACTTCGTCAAGTATCAGCAGCTTGGGACGACCAACCAGTGCACGCGCGAGCGCGATACGCTGACGTTGGCCACCTGACAGGCGACCGCCCATTTCACCGGCGTTGGAGTTCAGTCCGGCAGGCAGTGTGTTGACGAAATCTTCTGCATCTGCGAGCCGCAAGGCCTCAAGAATGTCGGCATCGGACAAGTCTGTGTTGCCAAGCGCAATATTGTCGCGAAGGCTGGCATGCAGCAAAGATAATTCCTGTGGAACGTAGCCGATGTTTGAGCGCCATGCTTTCAGCGACAAATCATTCAATGGACGGTCGTCAACCGTAATGCTTCCCGAGGACGGTTCATGCAATCCAAGCAGAAGATCGACAATGGTGGTCTTGCCGGCGCCGGATGGTCCCTGCAGCACGGTAATTTTGCCGGATGGAATAAAAAGCGAAACATTCTCGACGGTTGGCCGGTCTTCATGTGCGAAAGTGACATGATCGAAGGCGCAGCCGTCATTCAGCGTAATATCCCGGGCGCCGCCAACCCGTTCTGCTTCGCGCACAAGCTTCTCCGACATTCGGTGGACTGCAAAATATGATGCTTCCAGCTCTGCACCGCGTTGCAGAAACTTTTGCATGCGCCGTATCACGGTTATCGATTGAAAGGCTATGACACCGAGCACGGTAACGCTGGCCAGGGATAATTCCCATACGCCGACAGCCAGGAAAAAACACACTCCGATCAGCATCGCAATCAGAATGTCACTGCCGCGATCCAGGCCCTGGGAGGACAAAACCTGAGTCTTGATCGACTTGTTGAGGGTCTGGAGATTTGACCCAAACATGGCGATGAACGGCACTGTCCGCGCCATCGATTTGATCGGCTTGATATTGTTCAGAGCGTCTGCAACGAGGGTAACGAGTTGACTGGTAGAATCGGTTTGCCGTTTGCCGGCGCGACGGCTGACGGCAATCAACTTGCCCAACCCCGCGACAATGATTGTTCCTGCAATCAGGCCGGCAATTGCAAATTTGAATGATGCCATCATTGCAATGGTGAAGTAACCGAGCCCCTGTACGGCAGCAGCCACAAACCTGGCGGCTTCGAGGTAGGCCTGGCCTGCACGTGTGGCATCAACCGAAATCGTGTTGGCAATACGCCCGGCTCGATGATCGACAAAGTAGCGCCACTTGGTGTCAAACATGGCGTTCAGCAGATCTTCGCGCAACTTGGTCGATACATTTGCAATCGAGAAGCCGGCATAGGTCAATGCTGTGCCCAGCAAGACAGAGCGCAGCACCAGCATCACGACAACGGCAACTGTAAATCCGGCGATGGTATCAGGCAGTCCCGTCACCGCAAGAGTTGCATCAACAACGGTCTTGAATGCAGGCGGCAGATCGCTGCTTTCACCCGAAACGGCCAGAAGTGCCGGCAACAAGGCGCTCATCGATATGATCTCGGCCACCGAAGCCAGAATCAGGCAGCCAAGAACCAGCCAGGGGTTGGTACCCTTGGCAGACGCAAAAATTCGAAAAAGCTTCAGCATCTGGCAACCGTCATCGTATTACTGCTGTGTGTAGTGGGAAACTGCATTCCCCCACGATTAGAGGCGTCTCGCCACATGAGCAAGGGCGGATTTGACTGAAGCCACCAAATCCGGCGCGAGGGCAAGCTACGCTCGGATATGCTCATTTTTTCGGGCGTCTCTGCTGTGTCACGGATTGCCTTGCTGAAACGGTCTTCAAAGGGTTTCCTGCTTTTTGCGGGTCTTATAAATGAGTTTTTGTTCAAGCCTGCAACACATAATCTCTTGCTGTGGTATTTGATCAGTGCGGTTTTTCAATGAAACACACAAAACCGTCCTGATCCTGAGTGTGGTTACAATTACGCGCGGGGGTATTCAATGTTGAAATCGTTTCTGTTTCCAGTTGCCAACAAGCTGCTGCTGCAACCACTTGGACGGGTAACGCGCGGCATGACCCTGGGCACGCGGGGTGTGGTCAGCGATCAACAAGGCAAAATGCTGGTGGTGCGTCAAAGATATACCCATGGATGGATATTCCCTGGAGGCGGAGTGGACCGGGGGGAGACGCCAGTTGCAGCGCTGAAACGTGAAATGATCGAGGAGGCCGGCGTTCGCCTGAAAGGCGACCTGGTTATGCATGGACTATTCTCAAACCATGCCAATTTCCCGGGAGATTATGTCGCTGTTTACATAGCGAGCGATTTTGAGGAAGGCGCATGGAAACCTTCGGTTGAGATAACGCAGCGCGCCTTTCTGGATGCTCAGGAGATTGCCGGCGATTGTTCGCCTGCTATGGCCCGGCGGCTTGAGGAGTTGGCGGGCAGGCGCGCAGTGTCTGATATTTGGTAAGGCAGGCCCACAGATTAATTGACGCTCAAGCTGTCTACATGATAATGGCTCATCTGGTGTTGTCCTCACGGGTTGGATAATTCATCTGAGCGACAATGACAGACAATGCCTTTGGTACAAGGCAGACAGGACAACCGGAATGCTCGCAAAACTGCGACAGCGACGATTTGTTTCCAGGCGATGCGGAATTACTTACCGCGACGCCGGACTGTTCTCGCGCGCGATTCGTCTATTGTCCTAGTGCGACCGGCGAGGAAGCCCGGTGTGAAACCCACACTGTTCGATTTCTCGTTAAAACGGAAACTGGTCGATGCTTACCAATCCAGACTGCATAAAACCATTCAACCATGATGATGCCGCCCTCGTCGGTCACGCAGATGCACTGCTTGACCGGGCGTTTGGCATTGGCAGGCGAACCAAGACTTCCTATCGGTTTCGCGAAGGCGAGCGGCCCGTTGAGGGATTGAGTTTCGGGCTTTACCGCGATGACGAAGAAACCGGGCCGACGCTGCGGGCCATCATCAGTTTCTGGCACCTGCGCATTGGTGAACAGGGCCACCATGCCATCATGCTGGGCCCGATTGCCGTTGAACCGCATTTACAGGGTACCGGATTGGGCGCAATGCTGATGCGCCACTCACTCAAACAGGCAGCACAGCTTGCTCACCAACTGGTCGTCCTGGTTGGGGACGAACCCTATTATGCACCGTTTGGCTTTTCGCGAGTTCCGGATGGACGTTTGCTGCTGCCGGGACCGGTGGATCCGGCCCGCCTGCTGTTTCGCGAACTGAAACCCGGTGCCTTTGACGCTGTCAGCGGCCTGGTGTTGTCGCCATCACGATTTGAAGCGAGAACGCTTTATACCAGATCTCAGTAACAGCGACTCATTTCATGGGATCATAGCGGTTCACTCGGGCAAGCACTGCAACGCACCCGATGGGCCGCTATGCCCCACCCGAAGGGCCGGGCGCTTTTTCCCGCCAGCTACGTTGCGCGACGCTTGTGGTACATGTACCACGGCGCGACACGCGCCTTGCCGGCGGAAAAAATCGCTCCGGTGAAATGGAGCGCTGTTACTGAGATCTGGTATCAGCGACCCTCACGATACCAGGTCAGCGAGATCAGCAGCAGCAACGCTGCAAGGGCCAACAGCGTCGTAAACATCGGGAACGCGCTAATCGACAGTATGCGGTAGGCGTTGTTGGTCTTCAGGCCCAACCAGCCGGACCCTGCCATGGAGCGACCTGCGTTAACTCTGGCTATGCGCGGTAGTGCCATAGAGGCTGCGGTACCATCGGCCGAGATAAGTCGTGCAGACGCTCCTGTGCTGAGCGCAAGCGGGTTCAGTTTTCCGGTGGTGGCAAACAGATCAGTGGCCTCGCGCGGGTCAACTGTGCCAATGGCTGCCACGGCTTCCAGTTTGCCGTCTGACAGTCGATGCAGGCCTGCCTCGGACGCTTCAAGCGTGCCGCGCCATATCCCCGGCCGCACCTGTTGCACGCCGATTGTCCGGGTCTGGCCCGATGGCAGGGTGACGGTCACATCATTGACCGCTTCGCCCATTGTGTTGCGCTCGACAATCAGTTGACTACCGGCCTGGGTTCCAGACAGAGCTTCTTCTTCAAGCTGAGGTTCCTTCATCAGCCAGTGTGCCATTCGCCGCAGCATCTCGGCCTGCGGACCACCACCTTCGAAACCGCGCGCCCACAGCCATGCATGGTCCGACATGAGTTGTGCCACGCGACCCTCGCCAACGCGGGCCAGCACCATCAACGGCCGGTCACCGGCTCCGGCCATGACAATGTCACCATTGCGTACCTCGGAATCGATAATGCGGAACCAACGCCCCCAACCGGGATCCGTGGTGCTGCCGCCGGGCAGCCCGCGCACAACAGGATGACGTTGGCCTTTTTCGGTCAACTGCGCCTTGAATGGTCCAACGGTCACATCGCCGGTCGGCATGGCCGGCAAGATGGCAGACAACGGGCTGCGGTAGATGCTGGTGGCTTGAGCGTAGTCTGGTCCAGCCGCCACCAAAACGGCGCCACCCTTTTCCACATAGTCGGCAATGTTGGCCAGATACGTGACCGGCAGAACGCCGCGACGCTCATAGCGATCAAAAATAATCAAATCAAACTCGGCGAGTTTTTCAACGAACAATTCGCGAGTTGGAAAAGCGATCAGGGACAGTTCATTGATGGGTGTACCGTCCTGTTTTTCAGGCGGGCGCAAAATTGTAAAGTGCACCAGATCTACTGATGTGTCGGCTTTCAGCAGGTTTCTCCAGGTGCGTTCGCCCGGGTGCGGCTTACCCGATATCAGCAACACACGCAGCCTGTCCCTGATGCCCTTGGTCACGAGAATTGCGCGGTTGTTGCGGGCCGTCAGTTCCCCTGCCAGTTCGGAGACAGACAATTCTATGATGTTGTCGCCGCCGTGGGCGATGTCCAGTTCCAGTTCGGTCTCGACACCGCTTTGCGCCGTCACCGTGCCGGAAACCACACCGTCAACCGCGATGGTGATCTGCACCAGTTGACCTGGTGCCGCGCCATGGTCCTCGACAATGAATCTCAATGCCTGGCTCTGGCCCACAATGCCGAACTTGGGTGATTGTGTGAGTTTGATGGTCCGATCAATCTCGCGTTCCTTGCCGGTTACAAGCGCGTGCAGGGGGCCGCTGTAGCCAAGCTGTTCCATGCCGGCTGGAATGTCATGCACCTGTCCGTCGGTAATCATGACGGCACCTGCATAACGTTCGGGTGGAATATCGGACAATGCCTGGCGCAGGGCAGCAAAGGCCAGCGTGCCTTCGTCAGCCGATGTTATACCGGAGCGCACTTCTATCTGGCGCACTTCAAGATTGGCAGTGCTGCCCAGGCGTTGGCGCAGTTCTGTTTCGGCAGCATCCGTCAGGGCTGCCCGGTCTCCGATGGTCTGGCTTTGACTGCGGTCGGTTAGAAGAACAGCAATATCAGGCAGATTTTCACGTTCTTCACGCAGCATGACCGGATTGAATATGGCCAGCGCCAGTACTGCACCGCTCAATGCTCTCAAAAATGCGCCGCGGGTACGCGCCATCAGCCCGGCAATGGCGACAAGGGCGGTAATCGCAGCGAGAGCAATTGCCAGCCAGACCGGCACCAGAGGTTGAAAATCCATGGTCCATTGCATGGGTTTGCTACTGCCCCAGCCGTTCGAGCAGCGCAGGCACGTGTACCTGGTCTGCCTTATAGTTACCGGTCAGTGCATACATCATCACATTGACGCCGGTGCGCCAGGCATGCTCGCGCTGACCTTCGCCACCGGGAGATACCGGAAATTGCGGATTGCCTGCCTGGTCCGTTGCCCAGGCGGCCGCATAGTCGTTTGATCCAATGATGATCGACGTGACGCCATCGCTGGCGGCAGCCTGAATGCTGGCCTCCCCGGAGGTGCGAGCCTCGACCCACAACTGTCCGCCTGCCCAGCGTCCGGGGAAGGTCTGCAACAGATAGAATGCCCGGGTCAGCACATGACCATCCGGCACAGGTTCAAGTGCGGGAACGTCAAGCCGGTCGAGAATGCCGCGCAAGGCGATTGTTGACGGAGACGGTGAACCGGTCAGGGAAGCCGTAGATGCATTGTCGTCGCGGGTATCGAAAAAGATCGTCCCGCCATTTTTCATGTAATCCGACAGTTTGGCAAGAAGCGCATCATCGGGTGGCTGTGCAGCGGCGAGGACCGGCCAGTAAATAACCGGGAAAAACACGATGACATCGCGCTGCAGGTCAATTGCCACCGGGTCCGCAGGTTCAATAGAGGT
>JBDNEZ010000077.1:0-12282 GCA_041690095.1 Anderseniella sp. | reverse complement strand
CTTGCTACTTCTCAAGAATTTTCGACATACCTGATATCATCTCATTTGATATGGGAGGGACGACGGCCAAGGCATGCTTGATCCAGAAAGGCGAGCCACTCATTACCGGAACGTTCGAAGTAGATCGAAGCTACCGCTTCAAACCTGGCAGCGGTATGCCGATCACTGTGCCTTCTATCGATATGATAGAGATTGGTGCTGGTGGCGGTTCAATCGCTTCCGTCAATGATTTGGGATTGCTCAGGGTCGGTCCGCAAAGTGCGGGCTCAATGCCTGGGCCTGTTTGTTACGGCCGTGGCGGGAATCAACCATGTGTGACTGACGCAGACGTGGTGCTCGGAATTATCGACGCCAACAACTTTCTCGGTGGCGACATGAAGCTGGATCGGGAAGGATCGTTGAAAGCTCTGACGATACTCGGCAATGAACTTGGTATAAGCGCAGAGCAAGCGGCATGGGGTGTATTTGAAGTGGTTTGCGAACAGATGGCTGCTGCCACTCGCACCCACGCTACCGACCGAGGGATTGATTATCGAGGTTTGCCGATGCTGGCATTTGGGGGGGCAGGTCCCGTCCATGCCTGCATGGTCGCTGATCTGATTGATAGCAAGAAAGTTATTTATCCGCCATTGGCGAGTGTGCTGTCTGCATTTGGAACTCTTGTTACCCCGGTGCAGATCAATCTGATCCGCAGCATGGTCGCTAATCTCGACGTTCTTGACTGGGAGTTAGCTGGCAGCTTGCTGGACAGTATGGTCCACGAAGGCAGCAAAGCGTTGGCAGAGTCGGGCATTCGTGATGCTGATTATCGTTTCGGTTTCGCTATTGAGTTGAGGTATGTGGGTCAGCAGACGGAGGTACATATCAATCTGCCCAGTGATCCCCGACGCATGCAGGATGTAGCAAGCATTCGAAAATTGTTTGAGGCCGAGTATGAGCGGCAATACGGCCTGAAGCTGGATGGTATGTCAGTTGAGGTCGTAAATTGGCTCGTCACTGCCAGCGGCCCACAACCTGATCGAGGCAGAAGTTTGGAGCTATCTTCAGAGGGCTCAGTAAAACCGAAACAGCGAACGGTTTTTTTGGCGGGAAAGAGCCAATCGGTTCCAGTGTATCAACGCAATCAAATTGCTGTGTCTGATAAAATACGAGGACCAGCAGTAATCGAGGAGCGTGAGACTACGATGTTCATTTTAGAGAATTGGACGGTTACCTTGCATGAATCCGGCAGTCTGATTGCGGAAAAGAAGGAGGCATAAGCATGGATGGAGTTGAGCTACAGATCCTTTGGAGCAATCTGATTGGTATCGTTAGTGAGCAAGCGAGAGCGTTGCAGCGCATCGCCTTTAGTCCGATCGTACGCGAGGCCGGTGACTTGGCGAATGGGCTGTTTGACGAAAAGGCCCGTATGGTAGCTCAGGCAGTGACTGGAACCCCAGGGCATATCAATTCGCTGGCTGCGGCCGCACAAAACCTTCTCGATCATACGGACCTGGATAAACTGAAACCCGGGGATGTTCTCATTACCAATGATCCCTGGATGTCAGCAGGCCATTTCTTCGACATTACTGTCCTTTCGCCCATATTTCGGAAAGACCGGATTATCGGTTATGCAGGCTCGACCATCCATCACAGTGATATCGGGGGGTATGGCATAGGGTCGGGAGCAAGAGACCTTCATGAGGAGGGCCTCTGGATCCCGGTAATGAAACTCTATGAAGAGGGTAAGCCAAATGAAACCCTGTTCTCAATCATCAAACGAAACGTTCGAACACCAGATGCGCTGATGGGTGATCTTGGGGCACAGGTTTCCAGCGGAATGATTGCCTCTGATCGCTTGAACGCTCTTTGCGATCGCTACAATCTCGATGACATTTCGACTTTGTCGGAAGAAATCATAAGGAGGTCAGAGGAAAGTACTCGAAACGCAATCAGACAATTGCCAAGTGGGACATATAATGGCGAGTCAAATTTCGATGTCCCTGGAGGCGAGACTATAACGTTGAAGACTGCTGTGACAGTTGATGGTGAGGCAGGTGATATTGTAATTGATTTTGAGGGGTCGTCTGGTCCAAGCAGCATGGGAATTAATGTTGTGCCAGCTTATACGCACGCCTACGCGACCTTTGCTGTGCGTTCAACGCTGAACCCTGAGTTGCCCAACAATGCAGGTAGTTTGACACCAATCAAGATCAAGCTGCCAGACGAATGCATCGTCAATGCGCGCTATCCATCACCTCTGAATGCACGACACGTAGTGGGCATGTATGTACCGTTTCCGATCTTGAAGGCATTGGTGCAGATTGTGCCAGATAAGGTTGTAGCAGAAGGCTCCGGTGCCGTGTGGACGATTCAGATACAGGGCAAAGATAATGCTGGGCGACGATTTACGAGTTCCATGTTCAACTACTCTGGCGGCATGGGTGCACGTGCGGGCAAACCAGGCCTGTCTGCTATTTGTTATCCAACTGGTGTAGCGGCGGTAGCTGTGGAAGTGCTGGAAGCAGCTTATCCCATAGAGTTCCTTTGTAAGGAACTTGAACATGGCACTGGCGGCACAGGAAAGCATAAAGGTGGCGATGGTCAGCGCATTGGATATCGCATGCGAACGTCATCAAAATGGCTGCTCAATACCATCCCAAGCCGGTTGCGCGAACCGCCTAAAGGCCTACATGGCGGTGGCGATGGCTCCGCCGGTCGATTTGAAATAAACGGCGAGCCTGTGACTGATACGCGTAAACGCGAAATGCAACCAGATGATGAGGTATTCATGGTGACACCAGGTGGCGGTGGCTTTGGGCAGATTTGATATGAACGACAATATGAACAAGGAGTTTTGCAGTCAGCTTCGCAATCAGGATTTTATGGTCGGGACATTTGTGAAATTTACGGATCCCGCAGTGATCGAAATCTTGGCGAGTTGCAAGATCGATTTCATTGTGATTGACGCAGAACATGCGCCATTGGGAAGGCAGCAGGTCAGTAACTTATTGGTGGCAGCCACAGCGGCTCGATTGCCAGCCATTGTTAGAATACCTGAAGGCAACAAATTATGGATATCCACTGCGCTTGATGCAGGCGCAGCCGGGGTGATGGTGCCACATGTGTCTACTGTGGTTGAAGCAGAACGTCTTGTTCGATTGATGAAATTTGGGGTCGCAGGTCGCGGATTTTCGCCTTCAACCCGAGCCGCTGGTTTCGGCACGCGAGGGATCGCAAAACATCTTGCCATGCAACCTGACGAGACAAGTATGATTTGTCAGATTGAAGATCGCTCCGGCGTGGAGAACGCAGAAGATATTGCCGCTGTTGATGGAGTAGATTGTTTGTTTGTCGGTCCTGTTGATCTTGCTGTTTCCCTCGGTCACACAGATGTCAAAGATCCGGCCGTAGCGAACCAGTGCGAGCTAGTAGTCAGGTCTTCGGCGCGCAACAACAAGGCTGCAGGTATGTATTTACCGTCAGTCGCCGATGCACGCGCATGGCAAGAAACGGGGGTCAGCATTGCAGTTGTTGGAACTGACCAGGCTTTTCTCCGGTCAGGTGCAGGTGCGTCTCTTAGATCAGAATGATTTTTGGTTGAATCAACCAAAAATCATAAACCTGACCGTTTCCAAAGTGGTAGAGAAACTTAATGGGTTCAATTGAACCCATGTTGCTCTACCCGCGACCGTCGGCCTGGAGCCATTCGGATACGGTTTCCAGCTTGTTACGCAGATGCTGTTTCAGGATGATGCCGAGCCTGGGGCCGTCGCGAGCCTGCAGGGTAGCAAGAATGTCTTCGTGTTCTGCAACTGCCTTGTCCCAGCGTTCGCGCGTCATGTTGGCGAGGTAGCGTGCCCGGCGCACCCTGGCTGACAGCATGCGATGCTGGGCAGACAGCGTGTCATTGCGGGCTGCTTTCAGGATGGCGATGTGAATTGCCTCATTGGCGGCAAAATACTCCGGCAGGCGGCGTGCCTTGTAATGCGCGATCATCGCGCGATGGGTTTTGGCGATGGCGGCGATTTCCGCATCGGTGATCTTTTCGCAGGCCAGTTCGCCCGAAAGCGCTTCCAGGGCGCCCATCACCGGAAACACTTCTTCGAGGTCTTCAACCGTGACAGCGGTGACGGAGGCGCCGCGATTGGGGGTCAGGGTGACAAGGCCTTCCGACGCCAGCACCTTCAGCGCTTCGCGCATCGGTGTGCGCGATACATTATAGCGCTCGCACAACTCCTTTTCGGGCACCTTTTCACCCGGTATCAGTTCGCCCTCGATGATCAGCCTTTGCAGCCGCTCGACCAGTTCATCATGCAGGGAACGGCGCACAATGGCTTCATCCATAGTCATGGTCATGGACCGGTTTTCTCCCTGTTGTCGACAATGGCCATCTCCAGCACACGCGCTACGTGAATGGCGTCGCGGTTGGCACCATCTGCAATCTGGTGACGGCACGAGGTGCCGTCCGCCACGATCAGTGTATCCGATTCTGCCGCGCGCACCGACGGCAACAGGGACAACTCGCCCATGGCCTTTGAAACCCCATAGGTTTCGGCCTGATAGCCGAACGCGCCGGCCATGCCGCAGCACGAACTTTCAACGGTTTCCACCTTAAGGCCCGGCACCAGTTTCAGCGCACCAGTCACGCTGCCCATGACATCATGCGCCTTTTGATGGCAGTGGCCATGCAGCAGCACATTTTTCTCCAGTGCGATAAACCTGAAACTGTCGGCATGTTCAACCACGAACTCTTCAAACATCATTGCCGCAGCAGCGATTTCAGCAGCCTCCGGACCCAGTTTCATGGCGCTCAGTTCATCGCGCAGTGTCAACAGGCAGGATGGCTCGAGGCCGACAACCTTTGCGCCCTGGCGAACCAGCGGCAGGTAGGCTGCAATCAGGCGTCGGGCCTCTGCGCGCGCCTCATCGGCCAGGCCGCAGGCAAGATAGGTCCTGCCGCAGCACGGTGGCCGTGATGACCCTGCAGGCAGCGGCGAGACGACCGAAAACCCGCCTGCGGCCAGCACGGTGCGGGCGGCATGCAGGTTCTCGCTGTCGAAATAGGTGTTGAACGTGTCACCGAACAGGATCACCGGCTTACCCCCGGCAGGGCCTGTGATCTCGCCGTGGCGATAGCTGTCTGCCCGCCATTTTGGCAGCGTGCGCTGCTTCGACAGACCGATAACGGCTTCACTCAGACCGGCCAGCCCCGGTACCATGTCGCGGGCGTTTGCCAGCCAGGGTATGCGGGCAAGATAGGGCGCATAGCGCGGCATGTGGGCCACCAGCCTGTCGCGCATGCTGAGGCCGGCTTTGGCCACGCGGGCTGCCGCGACCTCGATTTTCATGCGCGCCATGTCAACGCCGGTCGGGCATTCGCGCCGGCATGCCTTGCAGCCGACGCACAGTTGCATGGTGTCGGCCATCGCATCGCCGGCCATTGCATCCGGCCCCAGTTGCCCGGATATGGCAAGCCGCAGGCTGTTTGCCCGTCCGCGCGTCAGATGCACCTCATCGCGGGTCACCCGATAAGACGGACACATGGCACCGCCGGCCAGCTTGCGGCAGGCGCCGTTGTTGTTGCACATCTCAACCGCACCCTGAAAACCGCCACCGGCACCGGGCCATTGCGACCAGTCGAGCACGGTTGGCATATCCGGCACGGCATAGTCCTGGTTGTAGCGGAACAGCGAGCGGTCATCCATTTTCGGCGCGTCGACTATCTTGCCGGGGTTGAACACGCCGTCAGGATCGAAGGCCTGCTTCACTTCGCGGAAGCTCGCCATCATGCACGGGCCGAACATTTTCTCGTTGAACTCGGAACGCACAATGCCGTCGCCGTGTTCGCCGGAATGCGAACCCTTGTAAGTGCGCACCAGCTCAAAGGCTTCCTCGGCGATGGCGCGCATGGTCTTGACGTCATGCTCAAGCCGCATGTTGAGCACCGGGCGCACATGCAGGCAGCCGACCGAGGCGTGCGCATACCAGGTGCCGGTGGTGCCGTGTCGGCTGAAAATTTCTGTCAGGCCCGCAGTATAGGCGGCAAGGTCCTTCAGTTCCACGGCACAGTCTTCCACGAAGGACACCGGCTTTCCCGCCTGCTTCATGGACATCATGATGTTGAGGCCGGACTTGCGCACTTCAGCCAGGTCGCCCTGCAGCCCCGGCTCATTGACCTCGACCACGCCGCCGAAATGATCGCCGGTGCGCGACCAGTCAAACCCCAGGTCCCCCATTACCTGGTGCAGTTGTGTCAGCCGGCGCAGGTTCTCGTTCCAGTCGTCCTCGGCGAAATCCACCAGCAGCAGGGCATCGGGTTCACCGCGCACCACGGCTTCGATGGTGGGGCGGAACATGTCGATGCCCCGGGCCAGTTCAATCATGGTGCGGTCGACCAGTTCGACCGCGACAGGGTCCAGCTTGACCAGATGCTGGGCGGCATCCATGGCAGCATGAAACGTCGGAAAATGACACACGCCCATGGCCTTGCGCACCGGCAGCGGCGACAGTTTGAGCGTGATCTGATCGGACCAGGCCAGCGTGCCTTCCGAACCCACCAGCAGCGATGACAGGTTGACCGGCTTGCCGCCGGGCACCAGGGCATCGATATTATAACCGCCGACACGGCGCATGACTTTTGGAAACCGTGCAGCGATCTCGGCCTGCTCGCGCACGCCCAGGGCCAGCAGGTCTGCCACGAAGCCGAGCTCACCTGCAGCGCCGGCTGCACCGGCGGCGCCGACCTCGGCAAACCGCGCCGCAGAGCCGTCGGCCAGAAAGGCATCAATGGCCAGCACATTGTCGCGCATCATGCCATAGCGCAGTGACCTGCCGCCGCAGGAATTGTTGCCGGCCATGCCGCCGATGGTGGCGCGCGACGCGGTCGATACGTCAACCGGATACCACAGGCCGTGCGGTTTCAGCCGGCGGTTGAGCTCATCCAGCACGATGCCCGGCTCAACCACGCAGCTGCGCGCCTCGACATCCAGCTCAACCAGCGTGTTGAGATGTTTCGAACAATCCACGACGATGGCGTCATTGACGGTCTGGCCGCATTGCGAGGTGCCGCCGCCACGCGGCAACACTGAAACCCCCTCCTCGCGCGCCACCTTGATAACGGTCCTCACATCTTCCGATGAGCGCGGCACCACCACGGCGCGTGGCATGATCTGATAGATAGAAGCATCGGTTGCATAGCGTCCGCGCGAGAACGCATCATCCATGACCTGGCCTTCAACGCTGTCGCGCAGGCGTCTTGTGAGAGAGGATAAAGCAAGCGTGGTCACAGAATAGGCCTTGACATAATTTTGAATGCAAAATTAAATATACGCATTCCAATCGTGGTGGCAAGGCCGAACCGGTCCTGAGAATATCCGTCACCAGAGACTTCAGAGGACTTTACTTCATGCACGTCCCAGGCCGCCATTTTTTGCAGATACCCGGTCCGACCAATGTACCGGACCGTGTGCTGCGCGCCATGGACTATCCCACCATGGACCATCGCGGACCCGACTTTGCAAAACTCGGCATGAAGTGCCTGGACGGCATGAAGTCGATTTTCAAGACTGACAAGACCGTGGTGATCTATCCGGCCTCGGGCACCGGGGCATGGGAAGCGGCACTGGTCAACACGCTGTCGCCGGGCGACAAGGTGCTGATGTGCGAAACCGGCCATTTCGCCTCACTATGGTGCAAACTCGCCAAACGGCTTGGCCTGGAACCGGTGCTGATCGAAACTGACTGGCGCCGCGGTGTCGAGCCGGAAGCCATCGGCGACGCACTCGACGCAGACAAGGCGCACAACATCAAGGCGGTGTGCGTGGTGCACAATGAAACCTCGACCGGCTCGACCTCGCGCATGGACGATATACGCGCAGCCATGAACGCCACCGGCCACCCTGCCCTGCTGATGGCCGATACCATCTCATCGCTGGCGTCGATTGACTTCCGCCATGACGAATGGGGCGTGGATGTCACAATCGCCGGCTCGCAGAAAGGCTTGATGCTGCCGCCGGGCCTGAGCTTCAACGCCATCAGCGACAAGGCGCTGGAGGTTGCAAAAACCTCGAAACTGCATAAATCCTATTGGGCCTGGGATGAAATGACCGGGCCGAACCAGACCGGTTATTTCCCCTATACGCCGGCCACCAACCTGCTGTACGGGCTGGCCGAAGCCATCGACATGCTGCACGACGAAGGCCTCGACAACGTGTTTGCCCGCCACAAGCGGCATTCCGAGGCAACCCGGCGCGCCGTTCAGGCCTGGGGTCTTGAGGTGTTGTGTGCCGAACCGAAGGACTATTCACATGCGTTGACTGCGGTCATGCTGCCTGAAGGCCACAATGCCGACGAGTTTCGCGCCACCACGCTGAAACATTTCAACATGTCACTGGGCAACGGCCTGTCGCGGCTGGCCGGCAAGGTGTTCCGCATCGGCCATCTGGGCGATTTCAACGATCTGATGTTGATGGGAACGCTGTCAGGTGTTGAAATGGGACTTGGCGTTGCCGGTGTTCCGCATCAGACTGGCGGAGCCCAGCGCGCCATCGAGTATTTGAAGACTGCCGCGACAGAGGCAAGCAGCTCTGTTGCGGCTGAATAGACAATTACCTGCTGCAATTCCTTTAGGGAGGAAAACCAAAATGAAAAGCATTATCAAGGTTCTGGCCTTTTCAACCGCACTGGCTGCAATGGTGTCTGCCGCCCAGGCGGAAAAACTCATCCTGAAATTCGGCCATGTCGGCAATCCGGGATCGCTGTTTTCAGCCTCGGTTGACGAATTTGCCAAGCGCGCCAATGCAGCGCTGGGTGACCGCGCCGAGGTTCAGGTGTTCGGGTCTTCACAGCTCGGCAAGGACAAGGAACTGCTGCAGAAGCTCAAGCTCGGCCAGATCACCTTCTCGCTGCCGTCATCTGTGATGTCTTCGGTATCAGACACGTTCGGCGTATTTGAAATGCCCTACATCATCAAGGACCGCGATCACATGAAGCGGGTCCAGTCCGCTCTTGGTGACACCTTCCAGGCTGCCGCCAAGGCCAAGGGCTATCGCATCCTGACATATTTCGAAAACGGTTTCCGCCACATCACCAACAACACCCGGCCGATCGACAAGCCTGAAGACCTGGCCGGCATCAAGCTGCGCACGCCAAAGGGCGCATGGCGGGTCAAGATGTTCAAACTGTACGGGGCAAACCCGACACCGATGGCGTTCTCCGACGTGTTCACCGCGCTGAAGACCGGCGTAATCGACGGCCAGGAAAACCCGTATGCGCAGATCTGGTCCGCCAAGTTCCAGGAAGTGCAGAAATACTTGTCGATCACCGGGCACGTCTACACACCTGCCTATGTGCTGGTGTCGGAAGAGCATTTCAGCGCGTTGCCGGAAGATATCCAGATGACCCTGAACGATGTCGCTGCGGATACGCAGGGCTTTGTCTATGAAACCGCAGCCAACCTGGAAACCGAACTGCTGGGCAACCTCAAGGACGGCGGCATCACGGTCAACACGGCTGACAAGGCAGCCTTCATCGAGGCCTCCAAGCCGATCTATGACGACTTCGCGTCATCGGTCGAAGGCGGCAAGGAGCTGATCGAGAAGGTCCAGGCAGAAGCGTCCGGCTCTTAAACAAACAGGACAGACACCGGGGATGGTTCGCCGTCCCCGGCCTGCTTTGATGCGGGCCGGCAGTCCAAACCGGCCTTCATTTTCAAGATTTCCCGTTATTAGAAGTTAAGGGCTAGAGGCAATCAGCATGACCGGCGTTTTTGGCCGCGGGCTTGGCCGCACACTCGAATGGATCCTGATCACGCTGATGGTGACACTGACCACGCTGGTCATTGTTGCGGTGGTGTATCGCAAGCTCGGCGACTCTCTGTCCTGGTATGACGAGGTCGCCTCCATCACCCTGTCGTGGATCACCTATTACGGTGCTGCACTGGCTGCACTGCGGCGCAAGCATATCGGCTTTGACTCGGTGCTGCTGGCCATCCCGATGCCGACCCGCATGTGGGTAGTGGCATTCGGCGAAATTGTCATCATCGCGTTCTTCATCCTGATGGCCTGGGCAGGGTTCAAGGTGCTGGACGTGCTGCACGGCGAAACGCTGGACAGCCTGACCTGGATACCGGTGCAGCTTACCCAGTCGGTGATTCCCATCGGAGCCCTGCTGTTCATATTGTGCGAACTGCTCAGCCTGCCGGACTACTGGAGGCAGATCACTGCCGGCCAGTCGTCAGCTCATTAGAGGCCGGTATCATGGTTGTTCTCATCATCTTCCTCGTTCTCGTCGCGCTGATCTGCATCAATGTTCCGATTGCGGTCGCGCTTGCGGTTGCCGGCGTCATCGGCCTGCTGCTGACCGAAGGACCGGGTTCCCTCGTCACCGTCGCACTCGACATGTATGACGGATCGACAAAATTCTCGCTGATCGCCATCCCGATGTTCGTGTTGGCAGGCGCCATCATGAATGCCGCCGGCATCACCCACCGGCTGATCAATTTCATCACCTCGCTGATCGGGTTCGTGCGCGGCGGCCTGGCCATGGTCAATATCGGCGTGTCCTTGTTCTTTGCCGAAATCTCCGGCTCCGCGGTGGCAGATGTTGCCGCCATGGGCTCGATCATGATCCCGGAAATGAAGAAGCGCGGCTATTCCGCGCCGTTTGCGGCTGCCGTCACCTCGTCTTCAGCGTCGCTTGCCGTGATCATCCCGCCGTCGATCCCGATGATCCTGTATGCCTCATCGGCAAACACGTCGGTGGAACAGTTGTTCGTGGCAGGCTTCGTGCCCGGCTTCCTCGGCGCTTTCGGCCTGATGCTGGTGGCCTATATCTTTGCCCGCAAATACAATTTCCCGGTCGAGGAAGCCTTCAATCTCAGGCGCCTGCGCGAGACCTTCATCGAGGCGCTGCCGACGTTCCTGCTGCCGATCATCATTCTGGGCGGAATTTTCGGCGGTTTCGTTACCGCGACCGAGGCCGCCGGCCTTGCCGTGCTGGTCTCCATCGCCATCGGCGTGTGGTATCGCGAAACCAACCTGAAAGAGCTTTACAACGCCATGCTCGACGGCGGCATGCAGACTGCAGTGGTCATGCTGCTGGTGGCAGCCTCGGTGCTGGTCGGCGGGTTCCTGACCCGGGCCCAGGTACCGCAGGAGCTTGCAGGCCAGCTGCTGTCGATCACCGAAAACAAGTATGTCATCCTGCTCATTCTCAACATCTTCTTCCTCATCATCGGCTTCTTCCTGCACTCGGCTGCCGCCATCATCCTGGTGGTACCCATCGTGGTGCCGCTGATCATGCAGGCCGGCATCGACCCGGTGCACTTCGGCCTGGTCGTCACCCTAAATCTGGCCATCGGCCAGCAGACACCGCCGGTGGCCTCGGTGCTGATCACCGCGTGTTCCATCGCCAAGGCCAATATCTGGGATGTGACGCGGGTCAACATCTGGTTCATAGCTGTGTTGCTCATAGTTCTGTTGATGTGCACCTACATTCCGGCCATACCGATGTTCCTGGTGGAATATTTCTACCGGTCCTGAGAATTTGAGAGGGCACAGATGACTGACACAGACGACCTGCTCTGGAGCGAGACCGACGGCGTTGGCGTGATCACGCTCAATCGGCCCAGGGCGCGCAATGCGCTGACCTTCGCCATGTATGAAGCCATTCGCGATATCTGCGAAAGTGCGGGTCACAACATGGATCTGCGCGCTGTCATCATCACCGGGGCCGGCGACAAGGCGTTTGCAGCCGGCACCGACATCTCCTCGTTCCGGGATTTTTCCAAACCGCAGGACGCGCTTGACTATGAAGCCCGCGTCGACCGCGTGCTGGCAGCGCTTGAAGCGGTACCGGTGCCGACCATTGCCGCCATTTCAGGCGCGTGTACCGGCGGCGGTGCGGCCATTGCTGCGTGCTGCGACTTGCGCCTCGGTGCGCGTGACATGCGCTTCGGTTTTCCCATTGCCCGCACGCTCGGCAACTGCCTGTCCAACAACAACCTGGCGCGGTTGTCGTCCATGCTGGGTGCCCACCGGGTCAAGGAAATCATCTTCACCTCGCGCCTGATCGAGGCTGATGAGGCACTCGCCCTCGGGCTGGTATCGGAACTGCATGACGACAAGGCCGCCGTGCTGGCGCGTGCCCATGACCTGGCGGAAATGCTGAAAGGCCACGCGCCGCTGACCATGCGCGCCACCAAGGAAGCGCTCAGACGGCTGCGCACCGGGCATGACGGAGATGATCACGACCTGATTGTCGAATGCTATATGAGCGATGATTTCCGCGAAGGCATGGAAG
>JBDNEZ010000076.1:0-4913 GCA_041690095.1 Anderseniella sp. | reverse complement strand
TGGTTGTCGAGGTCAGCGACGAACATCTGGACGAAGCGCTGAAGAATATTTCTGGTCAATACAAGGACTATGAGAATCGCGCCAAGGGTGCAGCCGAAGACGGTGACCGGGTCACCATCAGCTTCATCGGTAAGATTGATGGCGAAACGTTCGAGGGCGGTACTGCAGAAGACGTTCCGCTGGAATTGGGCTCAGGCTCTTTCATTCCGGGCTTTGAAGAACAACTGGTCGGCGTCAAGCCAGGTGACGAAAAGATCATCAATGTTGCGTTCCCGGCTGAGTACGGTGTTGAGCACCTGGCAGGCAAACCTGCTGAATTCGAGGTGAAGGTCACCAAGGTTGAACAGCCGAAGGTAGCAAAAATTGATGAAGCATTTGCCGAGAAGCTCGGCATGGAAAGCGTCGACAAGCTGAAGGAAATGGTCACGGAGCGCATTGCGGACGAGTTTGCCAACATGTCCAAGGCAAAGTTGAAACGCGACATGCTTGATGCGCTGGACAATGAATACAAATTCGAGCTGCCGCAAAAGCTGGTTGATCAGGAGTTTGAACAGATATGGGCAGCTCTTGAACGTGAGATGGAAGCCGAAGGCAAGACATTCGCTGACGAGGACACCACTGAAGAAGAGGTCCGCACCGAATACAAAGGTATTGCCGAGCGTCGCGTGCGCCTCGGTCTGGTCATCGGTACCATTGGTGAAAACGCCGGCGTAACCGTCGGTGATGAAGAACTGCAGCGCGGCCTGATGGATCGTGCGCGCCAGTTTCCCGGTCAGGAAAAAGAGGTTTTCGAATTTTATCGGAACAACCCGAACGCGCTGGTCGAGATCCGCGGGCCGATATTCGAGCAAAAGGTCGTCGATCACATTGCGGATCAGGCTACTGTCAGCGAGCGTTCCGTCAGCCGCGAGTCGCTGCAGCACTTGCTGGAGCATGATCACGAACATGGTGAGGAATGCGATCATCCCGACCATGATCATGGCTCAGATGCAAAGCCGGCCAAGAAAGCTGCAGCCAAGAAGCCTGCAGCCAAAAAGGCACCTGCCAAAAAAGCAGCCAAGAAAACGGCTGACTGAGGCCGGGCTACCGGCTGACATCACAAATAGCCGATGAACCGTCCGCAAATAAGCGCGCCGGTCCAGGTGGCAAGTGAGACAAGGGCGACCCGCACGGTCGCCCTTTTTCGTGCAGCGTACAGTGCATTCGCGACGCCGAGAGCGATCAGCAGCATTTTGAACTGGAATAGCGGCAAGGCCGCATATTTGCGGGCATCGGTTATGAACAGCAAACCACCGGCGGTGCAGGCCAGACCGAAACCGACCATTGCCACCGGCACCAGCACACGGACCAGTCCGTTCAATTCAACGGACTTCCAGCACCCAAGATAGCGAAGATCGAGCGAAACAACTGAGCCAAACAGCAGGGCAATACCTGCGATGTGGACCGTGTTGACGATGGGATACAACCAGCGCCAGCTCCGCATGGCGGTGCCCAGCCCTGATTGTTCCAGGTCCGCAAGCAGGTGTTCCACGTCTAGTCCCGGTTCGGATACAGATTGTAGAGTTTGCCGGCAATGGTGATGCGCTCTGCCTTGACCCGCTTTTCTGCCGGATCAGTCGACCGGCCACCTGAGATGGTGATTTCAGTGCCTGGAGCAAGCAGGTTTTCATCAAGACCGGCGCTCTCGTGACGCCAAGGCTGACCCGCCTCGACAGTCCAGATTTCCCCGTCTGCGTCTACTCTCAAGACCCCATGCGGGTTACCCAGGCGAGCGCTCTTGATAATTCCCGTCAGTTCAAAATGCCATCCGCTGTCCAGCGCCAGCCGTGATGCGCCATGGCCGGCCCCGCAAAAGCCAGGCTTGCAACGCATCCGATGAGATTGCGGCGATCAATCATGACTGTCTCCCTTGTTGCAGGCAGCATCGCTGCCGTGTCAGAACAATAATCATGCAAGCAGATTACATCATCATCGGGGCAGGGTCAGCCGGTTGTGCGTTGGCGTCACGCTTAAGTGAAAACCCCGACATTCACGTCGTGTTGCTGGAGGCAGGCGGAAACAACACGTCTGCCCTGCTGCGTGCCCCTGCCGGTTTCGCAGCCCTGCTGCCGTGGCCGGTCAGCAACTGGGCCTTCAAGACCATGCCGCAACCGGGCCTGAACGGACGCAGGAGCTATCAGCCCAGAGGTAAAGGTCTCGGTGGGTCATCGGCCATCAATGCCATGGTCTATACGCGCGGTCGGAAACGCGATTACGATGAATGGGATATCGCCGGGTGGCGCTGGCGCGATGTTGAGCCCGCATTCGAAGCGTTGGAGCGCGCCGGCCTGACGGTCAGCGATCAGCGCGATCCGTTTGCGGCATCGGCAATGTTTGTCGAAGCCTGCACGGAATTGGGTGTGCCGCAACAGCCTGGATTTGATCAACTGGACAGTGAAGCGTGCGGATTTTACCGCGCCACGATCCGGGACGGCGAAAGATGTTCGTCTGCTGATGCTTTTCTGCGGCCTGTCATGCATCGCAAGAACCTGACTGTGCTGACCGGCGCACTAGCTGGCAGCATACTGGTTTCGCAGGGGCATGCCGTTGGCGTGCGCTATCACAGGGACCGGGTATGGCATGAAGCGCTCGCAACGCACGAAGTCATTGTATGCGCGGGTGTTTTTCAGACCCCGCAATTGCTGATGTTGTCCGGCATCGGTCCGTCTCGGGAGTTGCAGGCGCATAACATTCCGGTATTGGTCGATTTGCCGGGGGTTGGAGCAAACCTTCAGGATCACGTCGATTATGTCATGACATACAAGACCAGGGCAGGTCCCGAGACGCTTGGTGTGTCGGCAAGGGGCGGCAGGGCGATCATCGACGCTGTGCAGCAATGGCGAAAGGATCGTACCGGTAAACTGACGTCGCCGATTGCCGAGGCTGGAGCGTTCATCAAAAGCCGCGACGATCTGGAAACGCCCGATCTGCAACTGCATTTTGCACCCGGAATCGTGGATGATCATGGTCGCAAGATGCACGCTGGTCACGGTATGTCGATCCATCTTTCGCTGCTCAAGCCACATTCAAGTGGCCGGGTTTCACTCAGCTCCGGCGATCCGCTCCAGGCGCCGCTGATCAATCCGCAATATTTGTCGCATGCTGATGATGTGGCGCGGCTGGTGGCGGGCTTCAAAAGAGTTCGCCAGTTGTTTCAGCACGAAACCTTCGCGACCATCCGGCGCAAGGAATTGCACACGCTCGGCGTGGGCGATGATGACGACATCGCCGGCTGGATCAGGAAACGTTCAGACACCCTTTACCACCCGGTAGGCACTTGCCGTATGGGCGGAGCGGGCGACGCGATGAGTGTTGTTGGGCCCGATCTTAAGGTTAGTGGTGTCGACGGTTTGCGTGTGGCCGATGCATCCGTGATGCCGCGGATTATTTCTGCCAATACCAATGCAGCGGCCATGATGATCGGTTGGCGTGCAGGTGGCCTGATTGTCAACAATCGGTAATCTGAAACGCGGGAAATCGAAATTTCCCGCGTCCCGTGTGGTTTTGAGACTCTATATCCCGAGTACACGGTTGCGTTGATTCGAGAATTCGATTTCAGCAATTTTTCGGAAACCGCCAAGTTCACGCAGTTTCAGCTGAAAATCGTCGTTGATTTTCGCGGCCAGCTCGGAATGGTTGCGGGTTTCTTCGAACACTTCCGCAGCTGCGCTGCCGAATGAATCCCAGACTTCATCAGTGAACGAGCGCAGCTCGACGCCGTGATCATTGATCAGCTTGGTGAGATATTCGCCGTTATTAGCGGAAGCTTCTTCGTGCTGGGCTGCATGTTCTTCGTTACAGGCGGCCGTAATGATGGCTTTCTCGCCAGGCGAGAGATCCTCCCAGAACTTCTGGTTCATGCCGAACGCGATGCCACCGCCGGGCTCATGCATGCCGGCCGTGTAGTAGAACTTGGCTGCTTCGTAGAATTTCATGAAATAGTCATTGTAAGGTCCAACCCACTCGGTTGCGTCAATGGCACCGGACGCCAGATTTTCATAGATCTGGCCGCCCGGAAGAGATACCGTGGATACTCCAAGCTTGGCCAATACCGTACCGCCCAGCCCCGGAATACGCATTTTCAGTCCCTTGAGGTCATCAGCAGAACTGATTTCCTTGTTGAACCAGCCGCCCATCTGAGTGCCGCTGCCGCCGCATGGCAGCGATTTCAGACCGAATGAGCCTGACAGTTCGTCCCACAGCGCCTGACCACCTTTGAATTTGATCCAGGCGTTCCATTCCGGCGATGTCATACCGAACGGCACAGAAGTGAAATACGCAAATGCTGGATGCTTGCCGACCCAGTAATAGTCAGACCCGATATAGGCTTGCGAGTTGCCGGATGCCACATCGTCAAACACGTCGAACGCTCCGACACGTTCGCCTGCAGCGAAGTATTTGGTCGTGATTGCTCCGTCGGTCAGTTCTGTAATGCGGGCAGCCAGGCGTTGGGCACTGATGCCCAGACCCGGAAAATCCCGCGGCCAGGTGGAAACGATGACCAGTTCTTTCCTGGCTTGCGCAATTGACGGAGCGGCAAGTGTCGAAACTGCTGCAGCAGTGCCCGCAATCGCTGCTCCCTTGATAAATCTGCGGCGTTCCATCCAAACTACTCCCTGTTTTTTATGATTAAACATGCATTTTCGGGAATGGCGTAGAATGCGGCCAGCCCCATGGTATCTCACCAGAAATGTCGAACTTTGCCAATATATGGATTTGTTGCCACAGGCCCCTTTGACTGGGGCAGCAATTCGCCTATCTAATGTGCACCATTCAATCGTCACGATTCTTTCGTCTACGTGACGGTCTCCACTCACCTGTTCTGAAAACAAGGCCAGCTTACAGATGCGCGATCCGATTGAAACCTATGCTCA
>JBDNEZ010000075.1:0-7418 GCA_041690095.1 Anderseniella sp. | reverse complement strand
CGTCTTCGCGGATGGTGGCTATGCCGGACCCAAACTGCGCGGTGCGCTGGAGAAAATTGGCTGCTGGACTATGCAGATCGTCAAGCGCAGCGATAGGGCCAAAGGTTTTGAGATCATTCCAAGGCGCTGGGTTGTGGAACGAACTTTCGCATGGCTGGGCAGATGTCGCAGACTGGCAAAAGACTGGGAGAAATCCATTCAGTCAGCAGAAAGCTGGCTCCCCATAGCCCACATCAAGATCGTCACAAGGCGTATCGCAAGAGCTTCAAATCATTGAAACAGTTTCGAGTCGGACACTAAGATCGTTGAATCTGAAGTCTGTTATTGCGGATCGTCTCCAGGCTGTATGGGAGGCTTACTTCACTGATCGACCCACAAAATCACAAGATCTATTCAATCGCTTGCGGGTTCTTAACGGGGAACGAAATTGCCGGTAAAAAATAATCACCTAGTTCGCCATCCAAGCTATTTCGCCGCACTGAGTTGCTCAATGAAACGCTTAGTATTCCAAAACCACTTTACCACCAATTCCCTCCGGTGCAGGGATATCGCTCGTTGCGAAGTCGGTATTGAGAATGACGTTAGCACCAGTCGTTGTTGTAACAATATTTGCGATAATGGCAGTCCAGTGAGATTTCTGACCTACGTTCGTCTTGCATGAAGAGGGTATGATGCCGTTCAGCAAGTCACAAACACCATCCAGGTTGATGTCACCACCAATGACAATTTGCCCGGTTGGCAGGTATATCACACCGATTAAGAGTTCGGCATCAGCGCTCATTATGTGAAATGGGCGGCTATCCGAGGGCTGTTTGTCAGCATGTAACAGAATGCCTGCAGATGCTCCATCAGATGGCGCCGTGAGGGAAATTTTTGTATCTTGGTCAAACTTGAAACCAGCGTTAGGCCCTTTAAACTGCAAGCTCACATTGTTCCCCACCAGTTCAGCACCTGCCGCGATTTCCAGATGACCATCAGTAAATGTATAAATGCCAGAGCTAAGTTGAAGAGATGCGCCGTTGATTGCCCTAGTGGTTCCGCAATAGGTACCAGGAATCAAACGTTGATAACCGCCATCAATAACAAAGTCAGTTTTCAGACATACCCCTGTATCCATCATTGCTCTTTGCATAAGAGGGTCAGGGGTAACGGGACAATCAGCCAGGGGAGTTGGATTGAATGCTACGGGGAGACCTCGATAGCCGCCCGAAGTGCAGGTCATACCTGACTTCAACCGGGCAGCCAAATCAGCACTAAGACCTGAACTGCTATTGGAGTTTGATAATACAGCGCAATTGTCACCTTGAATCGCTGAGACGCCATCCAGTGATAGGGCTCTGGAAACTGCTGGGTCAAGAGCCAATACGCATATGCTTGCCTCTCCGTGCAATGTAGCACGTGCTGATACCTCGATTTGTGTCTTTTTAGAAAGAAAGGCTTGCGTAAAATAACTCTGCCCGGTCTGCTGCAATCGAACAGTTACACTTTTTGCATTGCCGGCGACGGTAACTTCCAACCGTGAAATCGGTCCGGATTTTCCTGCCGTTGCCAAGTTGTTTTTTGCGAACTCGGTTGCTATTGCCGTCAGTTTTTCCGAGTTCCAGGAATGGATGGGCCCTTCAGTGGCAGAAGCAAGTGCAGCCGCATCAGCAGCAGATTGAAGTTTTGCACGCTGCCCAGTCCAGAGCGCATAATCAACAGTAAGACCGAGCACTCCAAAAAGAGCAACCGCCGCGAACGAAAATATAACAGCTACAGACCCACGAACATCTGTAACATATTTATCCAACAACGATTTCAATAAAATTCTCATCAAATTATTACAACTCAAATCCATAAACGGCTCTCTAATAAATTTTTTCAAATTTTACTCAAAACTCGTTGGTTTGCCCTAAAGTTTTATTTTATTGAAAAAAATTTCGGCAACCTGCTAACGCAGTTTTAACTGCTACCAATCATGAGTGTGAGAGAATTGGTAAAAGTGAGATTTATATGCCTGCACATTATGTTGGATTCTGATGTTGTTGCTGGTTCAAAAAAATCGCTTTTGACAGGATATATTGGTATTCTTGATTTATTTAAAGCAGGAGGCAGTTCAATTGATTGAAATAAGAAATCATATTATAAGTAAACATGTTATTTTATTACAAGTCGATGACGACTCCTTATTTAATGCGGTCTGTGAACAACATTTCAAGTCGCACAGGTCCTTGGATTCGATCCATATGACCAGCCTCAAATCTACCGAATTACGGCTTAAGCAAACACCTGCAGTTGACGTGTTGATGCTGGATTTGTCCTTACCGGATCGTGATGGCATTGAGTTTTTCGAAACACTCAGAGACATGAACTTCTCGGGCAAGCTTATTATTGTCTCAAGTCAACCTGACGATGTCATTAGAATGGCAAGTATACTGGCGACTAATTTCGGATTAAACTTGGTTGCACACATGGAAAAGCCGCTTACTCCAGCGAAGCTAGCTACGCTGGATGCGGCAATTTATTCGGATGTGACACCCTGACCAGCACCGGTTATTCTATCTAATTATGTAAATTTTTAGTCGACGAAAAAACCTACCCTGGCACTGACCGGCAAGTTCAAATAGCTGGCATATCTATGTGATGCAGACAATAGTTCCATGGCCTTCAGGGTTTTGATGAGCGGCCTTGCAAAGTACTGCAACAAGCGTCCCGTTTCCAGCAGCAGCCAACCATCTCCAGTTCCGTACCGACCGCCGTAAAGAAATTCAGATCATGCGTGGCTAATCTGCATGAGCCCGTCTGGTTTGAACCGCAGAGCCCGTTTGCTGGGCCACACCTGACCAGAGATGATTGCAATCAGGTCTTCCAAACGGATGGGCTTTTGCAGGCGGCCGATGGTTCTGAGACCGCCTACTTCGGCAAGTGTATTTGACATCCGAATAATCTCATCCGGCATCCCGGATACAAAAAGAATTCTTGCCTTTATGTTTTGGCTCTCAAGATAGGATATCAAGCTGATCCCGTCGTATTGTGGCATCAAGAGATCGAGTATTATCAAGTCAAACACATTTCCTGAATGCTCTATGAGCGATATAGCGTCAAGGCCATCGGCAGCTGCTTTTACCACGACTGATCCACGCGTTGCGAAAATCTGCTTCAATACCGCTCTTTGGATTGGATCATCATCAACGATCAGAACACTTTGCGGAAAGCCCATTATCGTCGTCTCCGGAGGTATCTGCGTTTCGCCTGCTCGTTCCGCAGATGGAATAAGATGCTCAGTATAACAAACCATTCGGACCGCCGAGTATTGAAAGCAGGCAGGTGGTAAAATTTTTGTTAAATTCAATATTGCAGATTACCTAAGGGCAAATCGCTTTAGACTGCTGAGCCCACGTGCCAGGCAGGGTCCACACTTGCCCGCGTTGCCAAACTTGGATGTCTGACTGTGGCTCTTGCAGATGCTTTGCGGCGAAAAACTTACTCCAGCCAGAACTTGTTAAGATGCTCTTGCTATCATTCGGTTGAGTTCCAAGCCACCTTCACACGAGTGTCGCTGCGTTGTTTCGGTTTTTACAACAACCGCTGAATTTTACCATTGCCCGCAAAATCACGGTTGTAGTGGGCGTGTCGGTTCTGGTTGCCGTATCAACTGTGACGAGCTTCAATGTTTTTCGCCAAACCAAACAGAACATTGCTGTGCGCCATGACTCTGTGACAGCAACCGCGAAAGTGTTCGCAGCAAGCATTGGCCCTCACCTGCAGGCGCGCAACAGAAAATCGGTGCTTGGCTCGTTGCGTGCCATTGCTACCCTTAAAACAATTCCGTTCGTGTCGGCGAACCTTGCTGACGGTCGGGTTTTTGCCGCACTTGGCAATGCCGTTATAGTGGAACACGGTAACCCACCTGCTAACACACCAGATTTGCCTGGAACTCTGACCATGATCTCGAACCCGATCTTGACCGTATCGGTTCCAGTCATTATGGGCGGTGAGCGAGTTGGCTCGGTGTCAATGTTGGCCGATATCTCGGATCTGCGCAGGCAATTTTTCGAAGGTATCATCGCGTCACTGATTGCCGCGCTTGTCGCCTGTCTTATGGGGCTGGCGGTCTCATCCAGGCTGAAGCGGTCGGTTACCTCACCACTGGACAGCTTGATGAAAGTCATCTCAAGTGTTCGCGACGATCATGATCTCACCGTGCGCGCTGAACGCATCAGCAATGACGAGATCGGCAAACTGGTCGATACTTTCAATGACATGCTGGACCAGGTCAATGCCAGGGACCAGGCGCTGGTCCAGCACCGTGTCAGCCTGGAACGGACGGTGCAGGAGCGTACAGCACAACTGCAAGTTGCGAAGGAGGCGGCAGAAGCCGCATCAAACGCGAAATCTACGTTTCTGGCTACAATGAGCCACGAAATACGCACTCCAATGAACGGTATCATGGTCATGGCAGAATTGCTGGCTGCCGGCAAACTGACACCGGCCCTGCAACGATATGCAAACGTGATTGTTAACTCCGGCCAGTCGCTACTGACAATCTTAAATGATTTGCTGGACCTGTCGAAGATCGAGGCTGGTCGGCTGCAACTGGAGGCACTTCCTGTTTCAGCCCGCGCCACCATAGACAATGTGCTGGCCCTTTTCTGGGAACGGGCCAACGCTGCCGGTTTACAGCTTGTTTCTTATGCTGAACCGGCTGTGCCCGACACATTTACCGCAGATCCGGTTCGCTTGACGCAGATACTCACCAATCTGACCAACAATGCCATCAAATTCACCAAACAGGGGCATGTCAGCATTTCGGTTCGATTGATGAAGCAGCAAGACAGTTCCCACAGCATGGTCGAGTTTAGCGTCGAAGATACTGGTATTGGAATTGAAGAAAACCAGATCAGCAGGGTTTTCGAAGAGTTTGCCCAGGCAGATGCCAGCACTACCCGGCGATTTGGCGGCACAGGACTGGGACTGAGCATATGCCGCAAGTTGGTAGATGCCATGGGTGGCAGCATTCGTGCGTCCAGCACACCGGGTAATGGAAGCCGATTCATTGTCACGCTGCCTTGTCGTGATTGGATCACTTCGGCACAACCCTCCTTGAAAGACTGCAACCTGTCGGCGATGCTGGTGTGCCTGGAAGATGAAAGTCTGAACAATGCAATTGCAAACCAGTTCAAAGCATATGGCGCTAGCATAGAAACAATCCAGGCTGCCGACCTGACGCCAAGCCGACTGACAGACGTAGGCGTCCTGGTAACCACTTCCTCACTTGCACGGGTACTTCTCGATCAATCTCCCGCAAAAATGCCGCAACTGGTGATCACCCAGCCGATCGGCAACAATGCAGCCTGGTCCATGTTGGAGGCCGGTTTGGCGGACGACATTCTGCCACTACCGATCACTCAGGCCGATATCGGGGATATTGCTACCGCCATACAGTCCGGAAAGCTTCGCGGTGCAGATGCCTGGACTTCCGGCACCATCAAGGCAGCCAAGCTGCCGTTACTGTGCGGCACCCGCGTACTGGTGGCTGACGACAATCCGGTCAACCGCGAGGTCCTGGCTGAGGTGCTGCGTCAACTTGATGTCGCCTTCGATCTGGTCGAGGATGGATCGCAAGCTCTGGAGCAATGGCGCAGAGAGCGTTACGATATGGTGTTCATGGACTGCTCAATGCCGGTGATGGACGGTTTTGAAGCAACGCGTCGCATACGCCAAGAAGAGATCGATACCTGTTGCACACGTACACCTGTCATTGCACTGACGGCACATATCGAAGGTGGCGGCAATGCGGGATTGTGGCGTGATGTCGGCATGGACCTTCAGATCATCAAACCATATACCATAGCGCAACTCGCCGATACCATCCTGTCCTTTACTGGTCAAGCTTCTGGCAAACCTGCATCAGCTTCATCCCCCAAAGAGGCTGCACCGCAACTTCCTGAAGCGGCACTCACTGACATTCAGCAATCAAAGAGGAAAGACAACGGATCGCAGTCCAAGGTTTGGGGCACGTTTGAAGGGGCGATTCCGGTGTTGGACACGGTAGTTTTGCAGGGCCTCAGTGAAATAGGAGCCGATGAGCCTGACTTTGTCAGACGCATGTATAACCTGTTTGATGAAAATGCCGATTCAGCCCTGGTGCGTATTGAAGAATCTACACACAATCCGGACCGAAGACAGCTGGCAAACGCCGCACATGCTCTGAAATCCATGGCTGCAAATCTGGGAGCAAGCAGGTTGGTATCAACCTGCGCTAAAGTAGAGACAGCTGCGCGCAACCATGAGGAGATTGACGGGTATGAAATATTACAGCTGATTTCTGAGGAGATGCACGCTGCCCGCAACGCACTTCAACAGTACATTAACGCTGGATAGAAGTTCAGTCGTGACAGGGAAAATAATCAACATGGTCTCACTTTGCAGGCAAGGCTGGTTATCTGAGCTGCTCCCCGAAATCCATTCACACAAATGCTTTTGCAAACTGCCCCACGAACCGCGCGATCAAGCGGAAAACCACACGAAATATCAGAAGGTGCGAGTTCATGAAAATCGGATTGATCGGCTGTGGTAATATGGGTGGCGCGATGGCTGTTTATCTTGCCGGCGCGGGGCATGCGCCGTTGTGCTTTGATCGTGACCCTCAATGCCTGGCGCGCGTTTCAGCGGCGGGGTGCCAGGTGGCGGACAGCCAGCTTGAGGTGGCTTCGGCTTGCGAACTGATTGTTCTGTCGCTGCCCAAAGCCGACATCGTCAGGGGTGTCATGGAAGCTATCACCCCCCACGTATCGCCAGGATCAGTTGTCATTGACACTTCAACGTCTGAACCCGGCACCACGCGGGACATGAACAAACTGGCCATTGAAAATGGCTTCAACTTTGTCGATGCGCCGGTGAGTGGTGGGCCTGCTGCTGCCGGCACCGGCACGATGACCATGCTGATCGGCGGCGATGATGACGCCGTGTCAAAGGCGCAGCCGGTGCTTGATCTGCTGGGCGGCAGGATTGTACGGGTCGGGCCGAGCGGCTCAGGTCACGCTGCCAAGATTGCCAACAACCTGCTGTGTGCTGCAAACCTTGTGCTGGTCGGCGAAATGGTCCGGCTGGGGGTTGCAGCCGGTGTCAGGGCGGAAGACCTGCTTGAAGGCATCAATGCCGGTTCGGGCAGAAGCGGGGTCAGCGAAGTCAACTTTCCGCGCTGGATCCTGGACGAGTCGTTTGATTCCGGTTTTAGCATGGGGCTGATGCGCAAGGATGTGAAGCTGGCGATCGATCTTGCCGCGGGCAAAGGCATGCAGCTGCCGGCATCGCAAGCGATTGCGGATATCTGGAACGACAGCCGGTCGGAGATAGCCGATGAGGCCGACTTCAATTGCATCACGAAGTACCGCAAATAAGACCGCAAATTCACGCGTAACGAATGAGACCAATTG
>JBDNEZ010000074.1:0-3886 GCA_041690095.1 Anderseniella sp. | reverse complement strand
CGGCGCACCTTGGGCGGCACTTCGTGAAACAGGTAGATGGAGGTCACCACATCCAGTGACGCATCGGCAAAGGGGAGTTTTTCGGCGTTTGCGACTTCGTAACCGACAGATGAATAGCCCTTCAGATGCCGTTTGGCTTCGCTCAGATAGGCGTCTGACAGGTCAGACAAGGTCAGGTCAATGCGCGGATAGGCCTGCTTTATGAAGCGGCCAAAGCGGCCAGTCCCGCAGGCAATATCGGCAATTTTCGTGTTGCGCTGGTCACGCCCGCGCATGAACTCCCACAACGGCACAAGACATTCCCGGCGCATGGCATTGGTAGACCCTGAAAACAGCACCTCGGTCTGCATGTCGTAGATTTCGGCACTGTCTTCGGTCAGGTAGCCACCCGTCTGATAGTGGAAATTCTGCAGGAAATAGGCCGGCAGTTGTTCTGCCTTGTCGGGGGAATAGACCTCGGTGCCTTCACCATTGGCCTTGCGCTCGGCAGCAACCGGCACATCCGCCAGGAAGGCGCGCGAGGTTTTCACCAGCCGGGCCGGAGATCCGTCAGCGTCGCGCGGCAGCGGATAGTAGCCGGCAGCAACATTATCGAGATCGCGTTGAAACGTGGCGGCCAGGCCGGCCAGAAGCCGCTCCAGGCCGGGGCCCTTCTGCCGGGGCTTGTCACGGGCCCCTTCGGACACACCCGGTTTGGTTTTGCGGAATTGGCCCGCAGCGAGGCCATGGCCCATATACCACGCCACACGCACGCCCTGACGCGCGGTATAGGCAAGCTTTTCAAACGGTGTCAGCATGATCTGGTCAATGTGCGCGCTGGCGGTGATGTTTTCAAGGTGGATGCTGCTGGAGTAGAATGTGCTTTGTTTAAATCAGCCAACTTGACGTTGTTCGCATCAGGTGGCAGCGGTGAAGCAGAGACCGTACGCCCGAGAGTTCATATCTTGTTTTGTCATCAGGTTGCATTTGAACGGTTTACAGCCAAGGGTTACTTCGGTCTCACAATTGACCCTTACAGATCGTGAAACGTAGCCGAATATGGCCCATTGCTGCCGTTATGCCCGCAAATTATGCTGCATTGCGTCGCTGAAAAGCAGACTTTTAACGTTAAGGCTTACGGAAAATAACCGAATGACGGCTCATGAACGAAACAAACATCCCATACGGGTAACAGCAGCAACGTCAAATGGCCTCATGTCTTGAGCCTGCGTTCATTACAACTATGCACATCTGGCCTGAACTGATCGAGCAGTTTTCAATCGCTCAGGCTACTCATGAATGCAATGCGTAGCTCAAACCTGCAATAACAGGAATTGCAGTAACTATCGTGATATTTCATACTTGCCCAGATGCCATGCGACGCGCTCCAAATGACGCTTTCGCAAATTTGTTTTCGTTACCCCTCATTGTGAAAATCCCCCTATTAACGACTTCGCCTCAGTCATCCGTTGGTCTGGCGCCGGCCACTCTTGCCATGGTTTTTGCGTAAATTGCGGCAATTGTGAACTTCCGGTTCCACCCACCATAATTCAATGCGCTGACAGCTTTACGTGGTATTCTGAACGCCAGATGAACGATGCAATCAGGCTGAATTCAATTTTGTGTGCGCAGTGTGTTGCCCATGAACGATTTACGTAACGTGATCTTTGGCACATCAGAACCCAGAAGCACCGGCTAGCGTCGGTCGCAACTGCTTCGCCAAAAACCACCAACAAGGAACAGTACGATGAGGAAGCGCAATACTAAATGCATGTTAACCGTTGCCCTCGCAGCCGGCGTCTACGCCATTGCCCCGGCGGCCAGTGTGCATGCTCAACAAAACACTGTTTTGATGCCCGGCGACGCCGTGGTTACCGGCTTTTCCGGTGCCGTCCCGCTGACCCCTGCAGCCACGACACTCGGCATTGACCTCAAGGGTGCCTCGGCTCGCGTGCTGTCGCTTTCCACCATGCCGGGGGCTCCTTCCGGCATGATGAGTACGGCGCCAGCCAAGCGGCAGATTACAGCCGCGGAGGTCGGACAGGTGTTCGCCATCGCACTTGATGATGCCGGTAACGGCGAACGCCCGAACATCTACCTCGGTGCAACTTCGTTGTTCGGTCTTCATATTGTCGAAGGCAGCGGGAATGAACGGTTGGAGAACGGCGAGGCTGGAGCGGTGTTCATGGAGGGCCAGTTCGGCCCCGAAGGTTCTGCCGGTTCGATCTGGCGGGTCGACGGCACGACCGGCGAGATCAGTGAGTTTACAACCTTGCCGGGCAACTCGGGACCAGGTGTCGGCGATGTCGTATTCGACGGCAGGAGCCGTCAGTTTTTTGCCTCCGACGTCGACACAGGCCTGATCTATCGGATTTCCGAAGACGGCACGGTTATCGACACGTTCGACCATGGCGTTGAGGGGCGAACGAGCGTGGGCCTGGAAGACGTTGCCGACGACGGCAAGCGTCTCGATATCACCGATCCATCGTTTGACACCAATGACCCCGTATCCTGGGGTTACACACAGTCTGAACGGCGTGTTTGGGGCCTGGCCATAAACAATGACCGTCTCTATTACGCAACTGTTGATACCCCGCAGGTCTGGTCGATCGGACTGACCGACGACGGTGGTTTTGCCGGCGATCCGACGATGGAATTCGATGTCGAGGGACTTGTGGGCGATGGTCCTGTTACCGATATGCTGTTCGACAAATCGGGCCGGATTTATCTCGCACAGCGCGGGTTGCAAAAGGCCAGTTTCAACTTTGCAGAGTTCGCCGAGCCAGGCCAGGCTACGGTGCTGCGTTTTATTCCGACAACATCGGGTGAGAAATCCTGGCAGCCCGACCCGGACTCCTATGCTATCGGCGTGCCACCCGATCACAACGCCGCTAATGGCGGCGTCGCGCTCGGCTTGGGTTACAACGAAAACGGACTGGCGCAAGCTGGCACGTGCGGAGAAACGCTCTGGTCGACAGGTGGCCGTCTGGTTGCCAGCGACAGTGAAAATGATACACCTGCTGACGTCCATGGCCTGCAGGGTAATGCAGTGTCGCTGGTGCGACCGGAAAACCAGCCGCCGCAAGCATCCTACTTCATCGACTATGACGGGCTGGTTGGAGATGCCAACAAGTCCGGTCAAATGGGCGACGTGGAAATCTTTCAGCCGTGTTCGCAGACTACCGGGATGCTTATTCCGGACGACACCAGATACCCGCCAGGATTTGTGCCGCCAGGTGACGGAGTGCCACCGGATTGGCCGCCGGAGTTTCCGCCACCTGCAGACCGGTTCAATACCAACCTGCAGCTCACCAAACGCGCAACTCCGAGAGATTGCTTTCCATTTTTTGCTGGTTGGTCTTGCCAGTTTACAGTGCGCGTGCGCAACACGGGCCCCGACCGTTATTTCGGCGATATTCTCGTGAAGGACACTCTCCCTGCGGCCCCTGCGGGCGGCTTTCTCGGCGTCGGACCGGTACCACCATGGTCTTGCTGGTCGACCGGACCGGCACAAATCAGATGCTGGCGGCCCAATGTGCTGCTCGATCCCGGGCAGAGTGTTTTGCTGAGGGTCAACTACTGGGTGCCAAATACGTACAACAGGTGCCGACTGCGCAACATCGCAGAGATTGAATGGGCTCCAGGCGGAACACAGTGGAACACTGATCCGACCGATGATCGTGATGGCGCATCGGCACGTGTCCCATTGCCGGAGTGCTTGCCCTTGCATCGCCCGGCTGGTTCAATCGTGCACCGTCCGCAGGGCTCTGTCTTGCACCGTCCGCAGGGCTCTGTCGTGCACCGTCCACGCGGCTCTGTCGTGCACCGTCCACGCGGCTCTGTCGTCCACCGTCCACGCGGCTCTGTCGTCCACCGTCCGCGGGGCTCTGATGTCCACCGTCCACGG
>JBDNEZ010000073.1:0-4213 GCA_041690095.1 Anderseniella sp. | reverse complement strand
GACCATGGATGCGCCTGCGCTGGTGGCGATGCGGGCGGCCTCTATCTTGGTGATCATGCCGCCGGAGCCCATGCCGGACACCGGCGCACCGGCCATGGCAACAATCTCCGGCGTGATGGCGTCGACCCGGGACACGAATTCAGCACCTTCGGTGTCGGGTGGTGCGGTGTACAGACCGTCGACATCAGACAGCAGCACCAGGCAGGTCGCCGACATCATCGAGCTGACCCGGGCCGCAAGCCGGTCATTGTCACCATAGCGGATTTCAGAGGTGGCAACGGTGTCGTTTTCATTGATCACCGGCACGGCGCCGTGCGCCAGCAGCGTGTTCAGGGTGGCGCGCGCGTTGAGATAGCGGCGCCGCACTTCGGTGTCGGTCAGGGTCAGCAGCACCTGCGCCGACACAAGATCATGGTCGGCAAGCGCTGCCTGCCAGCCCTGCGCCAGTGCAATCTGGCCGACAGCGGCAGCCGCCTGGCTTTCTTCCAGTTTCAGCCTGGCCCTGCCGAGCCCGAGGCGGCGGCGGCCAAGCGCGATGGCGCCGGACGAGACAATCAGCACCTGGGTGCCGCGCGCGCGGGCCTCGGCAATGTCACTGGCAAGACCCTGCACCCATGTCCGGCGCAGGGACCCGTCGGCATTGACCAGCATGGCCGAACCGATCTTGATGACCAGCCGGCCGGCATTTCGCAGTTGTGACGTCAGGGCCGCCATGGCGCATCTTCTGTGCTTGCGCCATTGTTTCCGCCGGAGTCTTCGGTCGCGTCAGTGTCTTGATTTTCGTCGGGGTCGATCAATTGCTGCTGGATTTCGTGATGTTCCTCGCCGCGGGCGGTGCGGATGATCTGCAGCAGACGAGCCATGGCGGGCCGCACGCCCTGGCCGGTGGCGGCAGACATCCGCAGCGGTATCTGTCCGGTGGCCTTTTCAAACGCCTTACGCTTGGCAGCCACGTCGTCCGCTTCGACAATGTCGGTCTTGGTGAACACGACCAGTTCCGGCTTGTCGGCCAGTTCTGCAGCGTAAGCCTCGATCTCGCCGCGCACCACGCGGTAGGCCTCGGCAGGGTCGTCCTGCGCGGCATCCACAAGATGCAACAGGCAGGCGCAGCGTTCCACATGGCCGAGGAACCGGTCACCCAGGCCGATGCCTTCATGCGCGCCTTCGATCAGGCCGGGAATATCAGCCAATACGAAGGTGGCGGTATCGACCTCGACAACGCCGAGGTTCGGCACCAGCGTGGTGAACGGATATTCGGCGATTTTAGGCTTGGCTGCCGACACCACCGACAAAAGCGTGGATTTGCCGGCATTGGGCAAGCCGACAAGACCTGCATCCGCGATCAGTTTCAGGCGCAGCCAGACCCACATGTCCGCGCCGTCCTCGCCCGGATTGGCGCGCCGTGGTGCCTGGTTGACCGCAGATTTGAAGCGCGTGTTGCCCCAGCCGCCATTGCCGCCGCGCAGCAGGCGTATGCGCTGTCCTTCCTCGGTCAGGTCGGCAACAAGGGTTTCACCGTCTTCTTCCAGAACCTGGGTGCCGACCGGCACCTGGAGCACAATGTCCTCGCCCATGGCGCCGGTGCGGTTGCGGCCCATGCCGTGGGTGCCGACCTTGGCCTTGAAGTGCTGGCGGAAACGATAGTCGATCAGCGTGTTGAGGCCGTTGACCGCCTCGACAAACACATGACCGCCACGCCCGCCGTCACCGCCGTCGGGTCCGCCGTGCTGGATGAATTTTTCACGCCGGAACGACACGCAGCCTGCGCCGCCATTGCCGGACTTCACGTAGACTTTTGCCTGGTCGAGAAATTTCATGCTGTTTCAGCCTTGTGTTCCAGGTAGCGGGTTCTGGTCAGCACCATCCTGCGTGACGGACTGCTCTGGCCCGAGCCCAGGGAATAACAGGTGTATTCGCCGCGATCCACGAAACCGACATTCTCCAGAATGCGTCCGGATGCAGGGTTGGTCGTCAGGTAGTCGGTGTCAATCTGGTCAATGACATTGACCTCGAAGGCGTGCTTGATCACCGCCCTTGCCGCTTCGCCGGCATAGCCCTTGCCCCAGTAGTCGAGACCCAGCCAGTAGCCGAAATCGATATCGCCGGACAGCTTCCTGTCGCGAATGGCCGGACCGTAGCCAATGGATCCGATCAGCTGGTCACCGGCTTTTTTCAGGGTGATGGCAAACTGGGCGGCGTCGTCCGGCAAGTCATGCACACTGTCGAGGAAATCTTCGGCATCCGACAGCGAATAGGGATGCGGCATGGAGCCCAGCATGTGGGCAATCCTGGGGTGATTGGCCAGTTTCACCAGACGTGGCGCATCGGCATCGCGCAAGGGGCGAAGCAGCAGCCTTTCTGTTTCAATCCGATCCATGATCATGCAGTCCTTTGGGCAGTCCTTTGGTATGACCCCGAACGGCAAACGGGGAGATGGTGATTTCCATCTCCCCGTTTGCGTGTGATGTCATCTCACCGGGGCGATGGCCACCGGCGCTTTAAGGTATAAACCCCTTATCCGGTCGCTTTATTCAGCAGCGGCTGCCGGCATCGCGACAACAGACACGAATGTGCGTCCGTTGGCACGCGCGCGGAATTCCACATGACCGTCGCTGGTGGCGAAAATGGTGTGGTCCTTGCCGATGCCGACATTGTCACCGGGGTGCCATTTGGTACCGCGCTGGCGAATGATGATGTTGCCGGGAATGACGCGTTCGCCGCCAAATTTCTTGACGCCGAGGCGGCGGCCTGCGGAGTCACGTCCGTTGCGGGATGAACCGCCTGCTTTTTTATGAGCCATGAGTTTGCTCCTTTAACAAATCGTGTTCGGTTTACTTGTCGTCCTGGTCGGCTTTTTTGGCGGCTGGCTTTTTGGCCGGCGCTGCCTTCTTGGCGGCAGGCTTTTCAACCGCTTTCTTGGCGGCCGGCTTGGCTGCCGGCTTTTCAGCCGGCGTTGCTTCGGTCTTGACCGCTTCGATTTTGACCGCTTCGGCCTTGGCCGCCAGCTTTGCGTCATCCTTGGCAGCAGCAGGAGCCGCTTCAGTCTTGGCTGCTTCAGCCTTGGCTGATTCGGCTTTGGCTGCAGGTGCTGCGGCCTTTTTCGATGGCTTCTTGCCGCCGGTCAGGATTTCGGTGATCTGGACCTGCATAAGGTCCTGGCGATGACCGTTCTTGCGGCGATAGTGCTTGCGGCGCTTCTTCTTGAAGATGATGATCTTCGGGCCGCGCGACAGGGCCAGAACCTGGGCTGCAACGGTGGCACCATCGATCAGCGGCGTGCCGATTTCAACATCGCCTTCGCCGGCAACCATGAGCACGGGAAATTCTATAATATCACCTTCATCGGCGCCTGTGCGCTCAATTTCAATGATGTCTTCGGCAGCAACACGATACTGTTTGCCGCCGGTCTTGATGACTGCGTACATTCTATAAAGTCCTTATCTTTTTCTCGCCGCGCCTTACGGTGCTGAAAGGGTCTGGTCTAAACCCCTGTCAGGCTTGAGTTTTTATTGTTTTTATTGAACCTCAGGCAGCGCAATTTCCGCAAGCCGACACCAATTGCCGCTCACGATTGCCGGTTTGGTATATCCAAGGGCGCAGCAAGTCAAGCAAAAGCGGGCTTGAAGGCAGCCGCCTCTTACTGTATCAGAGCGCCTGCCCGGGCAGGGAAAAGCGGTGCAATGCCGGTTTCGACAGCTTCCTGCCTGATGCATCTTCAGGAGAGGTGCCAGAGTGGTTGAATGGGGCGGTCTCGAAAACCGTTGAGCGTGCAAACGTTCCGGGGGTTCGAATCCCCCTCTCTCCGCCATTGCAGACGCGTTATCTAATTGGTTTTATTGCACGTTCTGCAGCTGACCTGTTTCTCTACTCCGTAATTTACTCCCCAACCGTCATCGACGATTTTGCCCTGAACTTAGCGTCCGACTCGAAACTGTTTCAATGATTTGAAGCTCTTGCGATACGCCTTGTGACGATCTTGATGTGGGCTATGAGGAGCCAGCTTTCTGCTGAGCGGATGAATTTCTCCCAGTCTTTTGCCAGCCTGCGACATCTGCCCAGCCATGCGAATGTGCGTTCCACAACCCAGCGCCTTGGAATGATCTCAAAACCTTTGGCCCTATCGCTGCGCTTGACGATCTGCATAGTCCAGCAGCCAATTTTCTCCAGCGCACCGCGCAGTTTGGGTCCGGCATAGCCACCATCCGCGAAGACG
>JBDNEZ010000072.1:0-6974 GCA_041690095.1 Anderseniella sp. | reverse complement strand
ACACAGGCTGGGTGGACTGGGACCTATTGACAGTCCACGCCCAAGCCTTCGCCGGTCCAGAACACGCCGAATGCTGATAGCATAACGCCGACGCCAAACTTGAGCGTATTTTCCGGCACCCGAGCCAAAGGACGATGTGCAATAGCGCCAATCACCAGGACAAGGATGCAGGCCGCAAGAGCACCCAAACTGGCAGGCCACAACAGCCCGCGCCCCGCGCCTACAGCAATCACAATGAAGATCACCTCAAGCCCCTCCAGAAGGACGGCTTTAAATGCAGCGATGCCGGCGATCCAGTCCTGCGAGGACTTGTGGCGCTGCACCTGAGTGCTCAGTTCCGCTGCTTCCCTGGCAAATATAGCGTCTTCGTCATGCAGGGGAATGACACCACCTGCTCTGAGTGATGCCTTGCGCAGCCAGCCAATTCCGAACAGCAGCAACAGCACGCCGATCACCAGTTGCAGCAGATGTAACGGCACCTGATCCAGCAAAGGGCCGAGGATCACGACGACCGCCGCCAGCACGAAAAGTGCCGCCCCCGTTCCCAGTACGGCAGGTTTCCAGCCGCGCAGGGTCGCGACGACCAGCACGATGGTAAACGCCTCTACAACCTCGACAATCGAAGCCAGGAAAGCTGCGCCGACAGCGGGGCCGGCGGAGGACCATTCAAGCATTGCCGAGCGCCTTTCCAAAGTTTTGAAGACTCAATTCCATCACCGTGCCTCAATTGCTGCCTCGGTGCGGTTCATGCCAATACCATCCAGCATATGTTCATGGAACTGCGACAGGCCGAGTGGTTGCCGCTGCCGGTCAAGCCAGAGGGCGAGAGCACCTTGGCCGGTTGATCGCGAAAAGTATGGCGCGAACCGGATCCGGAGTGGCGTTTGATTGTGGGCAAATATTTTCATTGCTTTAACTTCACTTGTTTTCATCATGCGCATCGAAAACCGTGCGCGCGTAATCATCGAGAACCGCAACGCAGCCGTTCAGCCGCTCCTGCGCCTCAGAGGCGCGGCCGGATCCGTAGAAGTCGAGTTTCTGGATTTTCGTCAGCCAACCTTGGAGCTTTTTGAGGTCGACGTCGTTTTCTTCCAGCTCGGCATAAGTGTAATGGTTGGCAGTAACCTCTTTGGCCACCTCGGCCTCGAAGTCGTCGCACTTGTCGATGAACTCCTCGTAGGCGTCATCCCGTTCTGCCTTGAAACGCGTCAATACTTTGGTTTCCTGGGCTGGATCGAGAGCAACGGTTTCGAGAATGACCGACACGCCCTGCGCTTCTGAAATATCGTTTTCCAGCATCTTGAGGCGACGAACATGGTCGTCAGTCTTTGGCAGAATGCAGACGCCGTTCTGAAGATAGACCGCTCCCATCCCCTTGAGCTTGCGCCAGAGAGATACCCGCTTCGCTGCGGGCTCCGGAGGGACTTTATAGGTCATCAATAGCCATGAAATGTTTTCCATGATGTGTTTTTAGTGTAACGATCGTAACATGTCAATAGAAACAAATAGCTTCTTTCAACGGATACGTTTGGAAAGATGTCGTTTAATATAATGTAGCCAATGGCGTGGTAATGCTTACCCAAAATTGTCGGGTGGTTTACCTGACGAGCCAAATTTCATGCATTTTGTCACCGGCGAAAAGGGCGTTTGATTCCGCCAGAAATCCCGTAAAGCGGCCATTCACCTCCGGCGCAAATTTGGTCGCTTTGTCCGCACAGCCGTCGTGTGTTTAACGTGCAGCGAAAGTCAGCTCTCCGCCCAGTGCTGTTGTCGCTCACGGCCCTTGGCTGCCGGTGGTGCCGAAGACTTTCACCGCATTGCAGCGCCCATAAGCGGACATTCATTGAAGTTGTGAAAGCATCTGCGCTCGAACGGCGGCAGAGCGGCCAAAACTCCCGTTCATCAACGCATGATCAAAGTCCAATTTTTGGTACACGTATTGCGAACTCGTTCCAATCTGCTACCGTCACCTGCTCCGATCCGTCACCGTTGCAAAGGGACAAGAATGGGCGGCATTTCTTCGACGATACTAACGATGGATACTGCAGAAATTATTGCGACCCTGCGTGAGGGTCTGCTTGTCCTGACAGAAGACCTTAAAGTTGAGTACGCTAGTGACAAATTCCTGAAAACCTTTCACGTTGAGAGAAAAGAAACTATTGGTCGTGCGCTTGCCGATCTGGGCGATGGTCAATGGAATATTCCGTCATTGCTGGAGCCGTTGAGCCGTATTGTCGAGAATGACAACACACTTGAGGATTTCGAGGTAGAACACGAATTTGAGGATATCGGGCGCAAGGTCATGCGATTGAATGCGCGTAAGACCGTCCGAACAGACAACGGCTCAAGGCAGATTCTCCTGGCCATTGAAGATGTAACAGAAGCTGCGGATCTTGCGCGCGAACTTGGCCGTCAGCGCCGATTGGCCGAGGGGATTGTCGATACCTTGCGCGAACCGTTGCTGGTGCTGGACGGAAGCCTGCGTGTAATCGAAGCCAGCCGAGCCTTCTATATCGCTTTCAGAGTCGAAGCCGAAGATACCGTTGGAAAAAACTTGGTCGGTCTGGGCAGCGGGCAATGGGCTAACCCCGAACTTGTGCGACTTCTGACAGAAATCATTCGCGATGAAACGACGATAGAGGATTACGAAATAGATCACGATTTCCCGACCATCGGCAGGCGGGTATTCCTTCTGAACGCTCGCAAGATATACAGAGAAGGCGACTACACCAGGACACTGCTCCTTGCGATGGAAGACATCACGGAGCGGCGTCGGTTGGAGTTCGAGCGTCAAGAGGCACTGGACCAGTCAAACAGACTGCTGGAGGAACTGAACCACCGGGTCATGAACACCTTGTCGATGATCGGATCGGTTATCACGTTGGAAGGCCGCTCCCTGAACGACAAAGCCAGCCAGGCCGCGTTTTTGCGTATGCGCAATCGTATCAATGCCATCGGGATGCTCTACCGCAACTTGTCCAAGTCAGCAGCGGTCGATACCGTGATGGCGAGTGCCTATCTGGGCGCGATTATTCGAGATTCCGTTGCTTCGGTGGAAGAGTTCAGCGATGTGATAGACCTCGATATTTCGATCGAGGAAATCTTGCTAGAGACACGCTTGGCTGTGCCTCTTGGCCTGATCGTCAACGAACTGGCGACGAACAGTCTCAAATACGCGTTTAGAAACCGTGAAAAGGGTGTGCTGGGCTTGCGCCTTGTCTCAGGAGTAGACGGCGTCGAGATGACCATTTGGGACGATGGCCCTGGCATTGATGAAAATGCGCACATAGAATCCGGACTCGGCCAAAAACTGGTGCAAGCTTTCGTCCATCAGGTCCGTGGTGAATTAAGCACCACCAGTGGAACAAGTGGGACAAGTCACACTCTAAAATTACCATATTCCGAAATTGCGCAACTGCAAAATCAATCTCATTAGTCGACTTTGGCTGCACCGCAGAAATTGGTGACTTTGGGCTCCGAGTTGCCGTTCGCCGCAACACGCTTTAATGGCAGCTGTGCGGGACGAAGCTGTCTTTCGCTGCAACTGCACTATTTTCTGAGACCTCGTCAGGCCACCGGTCCGGAGGGCGGGAAGCAATCATTTGCTGCGGGTGCGAGGAGATTGGCGGCCCTCTTCAAAGCGGACATCGTTCGATAAACGAACAAAGGATTTCACAAACGGGGCCAATCATACCGTGCCGTTTCCACGCCGGCCTACTTCGACGTTGGCGCCGCACCTTCGAATAGAGCAGCGGCTTCCCTGATTTCGTGCTGCATATGTTCACGAAACAGGGCCACGCGTTTGGTGTTGCGCAGATCACGGTGATACAACAGCCAGAGCCCGAGTTCATGTTGTTTTTCTGGCTCGTGAAATCTTGCCAGGTCGGGGTCGCTGTCGCCCAAAAAACAAGGCAGAAAACCAACGCCAACCCCTTCTTTCAATGCCGCAACTGTAAGCGAGGTTTCGTCGACGTAGAATTCGTGATCGGCTTGCGGCCGGGCTTGCTTGGTCCAGGTTCTATGATACTCGCAGCAATCAACGCCAATCCATTTTTCCGCCGCCTGTCCCGATTTGACCGCCGCGCAGTAATCACGCGCGCCATAGACGGCCGAAGCCACTGTTGTCAGGCGCGTACCGATCAAGGTTTCCAACGGTTTGTTGGTCTGCCGGATGGCGACGTCGGCGTCACGTTCGGATAGTCGCACCGAGTCATTGGTGACTTGAACGCTTAGTTCGACCTTGGGATGAGCCGCACTGAAACGCACGAAATAGGGCATCAGCACGGTCGATGCCATGTTGGCAATTGCCGTGACCCGCAGTTCCCCTGCGACGTCTTCGGCTTGCCCGCCGACCGCCCCTTCAAAGGACAATAGCTCGTTCTCGATCCGGCAGGCGGACTGCTTTAACTCTTCTCCGGCCTCGGTCAGGACATAGCCGGACGGTTTGCGTTCAACCAACGGTGCTGCGAGCTTTTTTTCCAACGCACGAATACGGCGCGAAATTGTGGAATGCTGTAAGCCTAACCGCTTGGCGGCACTGCTGAAAGATCCCTCACGGGCTACAGCCAGGAATATCCGTGCGTCGTCCCACTGCATCCGGCGTCCCCTGCCATGTGCATTTTTGCAAAACGGTTGTCGATTTTTCTTTAATTCCCAATAATGTTATCCGGTGCGACCTTTTTAGCAAGTAAAAAAGGTTTAGCTCTACACATTGGCAAACGGAATCCGGGTTCAGCGTGAATAATCTCCGCGCTTTGTTCATGCAGAAATACAAACATCTGCGACGCCATGACGGAACCCAAGAATTAATTAAGGGAGAATATCAAATGATCAATACCTGTAGACGATCAAACCGTACGGCATTCCTTGGGGCGTTGGTTGCGTCCCTGATCGGCACAGCCACGGCTGGCCTTGCCGAAAGTGTTGACGACAAAATTGCCCGCGCCATGTCAGCGGCACCTTCAGACGTTTCTGCCCAGGCCACGATAATGGACGTGGATGGCACAGTCCTGCGTCCGGGCTCGAATGGTTGGGTTTGCCTGCCGGGCGTTGGTCTGATCCCCGGCGACAAGCATCCGATGTGCAACGATGCTGTTTGGATGAAATGGATGGCGGCTGTCTCATCTAAAACTAAATTTTCGACCGATGTGATCGGTGTCAGCTACATGCTTCAGGGTGACGCGATGGTAAACAACGACAACCCCATGGCAACCGATCCCAATGACGGCGGTGTGTGGGTACAGGACGGGCCGCACATGATGATGCTGTTCCCGAACATGGACATGCTGGCCGACCTGCCACGCGATCCATTCGTTGGTGGTCCCTATGTCATGTGGGGTAAAACGCCGCTTGCCCATGTCATGGTGCCCATCGAGGCCAAAGAAAGTACGAATTGATATTTCGACTAAATAGGGAAAACACGATGTGTGTCGAACACATTCAGAATTCAGTTAACGATGTTGTCGCCTACTTGAACGAGAACCCGAAAGACGCGCTGAGCAACGACCCGGCGATCACTGCGGTCATGGAAAACGGCCTGCGGTGTCGGGCCACCGGGTTGGGCGGTGAATCGATCGTGACCGACATGCCGGAAGCCATCGGAGGGGGCGGTACGGCACCGTCACCGGGCTGGCTGTCACGAGCGGCCTTAGCAACCTGCGACGCCACCAGAATAGCGTTGCACGCGGCACAGTTAGGGGTGAGGCTGGATACGCTCGAGGTCACGACCGACAGCGTTTCCGATGACCGCGGCCTGCTCGGCCTGGACGAGTCGGTTCCTGCCGGTCCTCTGAGCCTGCGAACCCGCGTTTCTATTGGTGCCGCAGGAGTGGCTGAAGAAGTCCTGCGCGAGATTGTTGATTTCGCGGTGACCCATTCCCCGGTAGCCGATGGCTGTCGCCGGGCAATACCAACAAAGGTTGAGGTCAAAATAGCCTAACCGCACCGCCAATTTCGTTAAAGAAACCGGTGGGCAGATGTTTTATAAAGACTGTGACTTGGCGCTTTCCCATCAGCGCATGGAGATTACCGAGGCAGACTGGACCCGCTTCATCGAGATCGTGGTCAGTGTTGCCAGTGATATGGGCGTTGGCCCGGATGAAGGCAGCGAGGTGATGGCCTTCCTCGACAGCCTCAAAGCGGATATCGTGACAGCATAGCCCATCTTGTTGTCAGGAAATCTCGGAAGGTTCCTTTCAAAGGGCCCGCAACCCCAGCACACCTTCTTTCATCGGCAACAAAATAGTAATTGAGGACGCTATGAACCACAATTCCCAAACAAGCGATGGTGGCTGCACTTGCAGCCATGTGCGCTATCAAGTTGCTTCGGAGCCCATGATCGTACATTGCTGCCATTGCCGCTGCTGTCAAAAAAACTCCGGTTCCTCGTTTGCACTGAACGCCCTTTTTGAAGCCGATCGGGTGGAGCTGATTTCGGGTGAGGTCGAGGAAGTTACTGTTCCGACGCCCAGTGGCGTTGGCCAGATCATTACCCGATGTTCCAAATGCAAAGTCGCGGTTTGGAGCAACTACAACATGGGCGGTTTGCGTGAACGTATCCGGTTCATTCGCGTCGGCACACTTGATGACCCGGACCAATTGCCGCCAGATGTGCATATTTTCACGTGCTCAAAACAGCCGTGGGTCATTCTGCCAAAGGAAGACCGGAGGGTTGAAATGTTTTATGAATATAAAGAGACTTGGTCGCCCGAGAGCATGGAACGTCTGGCAAAGATCGAAGATTCCGCTGGCGTCAGGATTTCTTGAAGGGAAGTAGAGGACATGGCGTATCTGCAGCGAATCCAGCTTCGAAGTTGCTAAACAGAGGGGGCTCGGTTTGTTTGAACAGTTTCAGGACTGAGGATAAGTGGATTTCAGCCCCTGTTATGCTGCACCCGGCATTGGTTGCAACGCTTTGAAGTAAGCCTGATCGGGTGTCTGCCGGTCAAGCGATGAATGTGGCCTTTTGGTATTGT
>JBDNEZ010000071.1:0-5702 GCA_041690095.1 Anderseniella sp. | reverse complement strand
TCATGGGATCATAGCGGTTCACTCGGGCAGGCGCGGTGCGCAGCGCGATGTGGTGCATCGGGCAAGCACTGCAACGCACGCGATGGGCCGCTATGACCCACCCGAAGGGCCGGGCGCTTTTTCCCGCCAGCTACGTTGCGTGTCGCTTGTGGTACATGTACCACGGTGCGACACGCGCCTTGCTGGCGGAAAAAATCGCTCCGGTGAAACGGGTCGCTGTTACTGAGATCTGGTATAAGTCCAAAGGAAGTGATTGTTGCTTCCTTTGGGACGAGACTGACTTCAGCTGTTGTTTCAATCTGCGGCGAAACAGTACAGGTATCCGGCACCGCCGGAGCCCTTCAGCTTGTCCAGGCTGCAGCCGCGCGATGCATGGGCGGAGTTCCACGACACATTGCCGCCGCCATGACGGTCATGATGGCCGACCTGGGCGCTGCCGTCCTCAGCATTGCTGGTCCAGTTGGAGCAGGTATGATCGCCTTCCTCCCACGGAAAGTACGCCGTGCCATCGTCTTTTGACCCGGTCAGGATGTCGTGTTCGTTAGGCTTGTCTCCACGACCCTTGATGCCGTTGCCGTTCTCATCCAGCGCCGTGCGCTTGACCAGGTTCGGCATGATGTGAAGCTGGTCAAGGTCTTCGGCGATCAGGACGCCCTTGGCGTTGTACCATGGACCTTGGCCGATGCGATCACGCGCTGACGCACCGCGCTTGTCCTTGTGGTAAGTGCTCAGATAGGCTTTCCAGGTGCGTCCGGTTGAACCCGCTGCCGTCGCCAGACTGGAACAATGCGCATCCGCACCGTCGAGCCCGCCAAGATTCGCGCCGTTACCAATGGCGACACTTGTAACAAAGAAACCCATCGGTTTCGATTCCTGAGCTGTCGCAGATGCTGAGAGCAGGGCGACAGTACCGGCTGCCGTTAACAGCATAATCTTGTTCATGACGGGATACTCCTGGTTGGGGCTGCTTTTGCCCTGCAAGTCTATGTGAGTGCTGTCGTCATCGCCAACGCACATTTTCGTCAACTGAATGTGCACCGGTGCACGCAGCCGCAAAACAGGCCTGCCGAAATCTACAGTGTGGAATGTCGCCTTACGCTGCTATAGGCTTGACGACATAACAATATCCGCCAGGCCAAAAACAGACCGGAAGAAACGTCTCCATGCCACGAACTGTAACCGACGAATTGCGCGAAAATGCGCTGCACTATCATCGCCACCCCAAGCCGGGAAAACTGGAGATCAAGGCCACCAAGCCGTTGTCCAATCAGCGTGACCTGGCATTGGCCTATTCACCGGGTGTGGCGGCAGCGTGCATGGAGATTTTCGACAAGCCGGCCGAGGCGTTTTCACTGACAGCCCGCGGCAATATGGTCGCCGTCATCACCAATGGTACTGCTGTGTTAGGCCTTGGAGATATCGGTCCGCTCGCCTCCAAACCGGTGATGGAGGGCAAGGCGGTGCTGTTCAAGAAATTCGCTGGCATTGACGTGTTCGACCTCGAGCTTGATGCCGGCGATCCGGATCTTGTTATCAACACTGTTGCAGCGCTGGAACCAACCTTTGGCGGTATCAATCTGGAGGATATCAAGGCGCCGGAGTGCTTCATCATCGAAGCTGAACTCAAGCAGCGCATGAACATTCCGGTGTTTCATGACGATCAGCATGGCACTGCCATCATAGTGGCTGCTGCAATCGTCAACGGCATGGAGATTGCCGGCAAGAAACTGCAGGATATCAAGATCGTGACTTCCGGCGCCGGCGCTGCGGCCCTTGCGTGCCTCAATCTTATAGTCGGCATGGGCGCAAAGCCGGAAAACATCTGGATCTCCGATATTGACGGCGTGGCGTATCAAGGACGCGATGGTGTAAACCAGTGGATGGCGCCTTACGCCAAGCAAACCGGCGCGCGGACGCTGGGCGATATAATCGAAGATGCCGATGTGTTTCTGGGGCTGTCTGCAGGTGGTGTCTTGAAGCCCGACATGGTCGCCAAAATGGGCGACAGGCCGCTTATCATGGCGCTTGCAAACCCCAACCCCGAAATTGACCCCGAAGCGGCGCGCAAGGTAAAGCCCGATGCGATGATCTGCACCGGCCGGTCCGACTTTCCCAACCAGGTCAACAATGTCCTGTGCTTCCCGTATATCTTCCGCGGTGCCCTGGACGTGGGTGCAACCGCCATCAATGAAGAAATGAAGATTGCGGCAACCCGTGCAATTGCAGCGCTGGCCCATGAAGCGGTTTCCGAACTGGCTGCGAAGGCCTATGAGGGCGGAGTGTCGTCATTCGGCGCAGACAGCCTGATACCGAACCCGTTTGATCAGCGTCTGATCCTGCGGATCGCACCTGCTGTAGCCAAGGCAGCCATGGACACAGGTGTGGCAACCAGACCGATTGAGGACTTCGAGGCCTACAATGAAAAACTGACCCGGTTTGTGTTCCGGTCCGGCATGATCATGCGACCGATTTTTACCGCCGCAAAACAGAACCTCAAGCGCATCATCTACGCCGAAGGCGAAGACGAGAGAGCCTTGCGTGCGGCATCCATGGCAAGGGCAGATGGCTGGGCAATTCCAATTCTGATTGGACGGCCTGAGGTGATTGAGCGCCGGGCTGCCTCCTTTGGCCTTGATATCAAGGCCGGCACCGATATCGAGGTTATCAACCCGGAGTCGGACCCGCGCTATCTGGAGTACGTGAACACACTGGTCGAGATAGCCGGCCGCAAGGGTGTACCGCTCAATGCAGCCCGAACGCTGGTGCGGACAAATTCGACTGTTATTGCAGCACTTGCCATCAAGCGTGGTGATGCTGACGCGATGATATGTGGTCTTGAAGGACGGTTTTACAGTCATCTCGATCACATCCGCCGGATCATCGGCATGGGACCGCGGACCGGAGATTTCGCGACCATATCAGGCTGTATTCTTGATCGCGGCGTTTATTTTTTCGCAGACACTTATGGCAATGTTGACCGCTCGCCGGTAGAGATGGCGCAATTGACCCGGCGGGTTTCAGGTATCGTGAAACGGTTCGGTGTCGAGCCCAGGATTGCCCTGCTGGCCAATTCCAGCTTTGGATCCGCCGAATCGCCGGAGATCGAGTTGATGCGCGAGACCGCCAGCCTGTTGCATGAAGAGGGCACGGATTTTGAATTCGACGGCGAGATGCATGGCAATACCGCCTTGAACGAAGACCTGCGCCGCCGGCTGTTTCCAGGCTCCACCCTCAAGGGCGAAGCCAACGTCTTCATGTTTCCCAGTTCGGGTGCTGCCAACCTGTCGTATCAGCTTGTTATGGAAATGGGTGGCGGCACACCAATCGGTCCCATTCTGGTCGGTGCGGCCGCAACAGCCCATGTGCTCGTGCCGGCGGCAACCACACGCTCAGTGGTGAATGTGTCAGCTGTCGCAGCCGTTGAGGTGCAGGCACGCATCGATTACGCGAATTCTCCCGGAAAAGCTCAAGGCTGACGTCTGGCGAGCCTGGCGAACTGCATCTGCTGGCGAATGAAGGCGGCGATGAACAGGCCGGTCATGACCAGTACGATGGTCGGAGCAGGCGCTGAATCAAGGTGAAAGCTGGCGAACACGCCGACAAGGCTTGAGCCAGCGGCAATCGCCACAGCAACCAGCAGCATGGTTTCAAACCGTCGTGTTACCAGAAATGCGATTGCGCCTGGCGCGATGAGCAGTGCGATGGCCAGTATGATGCCGGATGCCTTGAGCGCACCGACGATAGTCAGTGAGATCGCAGCCAGCAGACCGTAATGCAGCAACCGGACACTCAATCCTATTGCCTGTGCGTGTTGAGGATCAAACGCCTGCAACAGCAGGTCCTTGCGCCAGATCATCAGTCCGGCCGTGCAGGCCAGTGAAATGGCCGCCGTTTCGATCACATCACCCCATGTCAGGCCAAGAATGTTGCCGAACAGGATGTGGTCAAGATGCACTTCCGTCTGAATGGCGACATACATCACCAGGCCCAGTCCGAACATCCCGGAAAACACGACCCCCATGACAGTGTCCTGTTTGAGCCTCGAATTTCGAGCCAGGAATCCCGTCGCCAGGGCGCACGCCATGCCGGCGGTGAACGCACCTGCAGCCAGCGGTACGCCGATAATGTAAGCCAGCACAACACCTGGAAGCACTGCATGCGAAATGGCGTCTCCCATCAGTGACCAGCCCTTGAGCACCAGAAAACATGACAGGACGGCCATCGGTACGGACAGCAACAATGCGATGACAAACGCCCGTTGCATGAACTCGAAGGCAAACGGCTGCATGATCCATTCGGTAATTGCCGTCATGGCCGGGCCTCCAGAGCTGCCCGGGCTTTTGCCCTGGCTGCAAGCAGGCCGTGTTTGGGGGCCAGAACAAATACCACCAGGAATATAGCTGTCATCAGGATGACGATGATGCCGCCGGTTGCACCATTGAGGAAGTAACTGAGATAGGCGCCGGTGAAACTGGTAACGGCACCAATGCTGACCGACAGTATGATCAGGCGGGAAAACCGATCAGTCAGCAAATAGGCAGTGGCGCCCGGTGTCACCACCATTGCGATGACCAGGAAGGCACCGACCGTCTGCAGGGCAGCGACAGTGCACGCCGATAACAGGGTGAAGAAGACCAGCCTGAGGGCGACAGTGTTCAAGCCAACAGACCGGGCATGGTTTTCATCAAAGAAAGTGACCATGAGGTCTTTCCATTTGAGCAACAGGACAGTCATGGACACGCCGCAGATGATGACGAGTTGTGTCAGGTCTTCAGGCGTAATCGCCAGGATATTGCCCAGCACGATGGTCTGTATGTTCACCGAAGTCGGTGACAGTGAGATCATGAACAGGCCGAGCGCGAAGAACGAGGTGAAAATCAATCCGATGATGGCGTCTTCACGCAACTTGGTACGCTGGTTGAGGAACAGCATTGCGAGTGCTGCCAGGCCACCGGAAAAAAATGCACCGATCGAAAACGGCAACCCCAGCATGTAGGCGCCTGCAACACCGGGGACGATGGCATGTGACAGCGCATCGCCGATCAGCGACCAGCCCTTGAGCATCAGGTAGGCGGACAGGAAACCACACACGGCGCCGACCAGCCCGGATGCCCACATGGCATTGATCATGTAGTTGTAGGTGAACGGCTCCAGCAACAGGTTCATTTCTCGTCCTGCTCTTGTTGCTGGTCGCCATCGCTGTAAATCACGAAAGGCCGTTCATCATCTGTGAGCACCGTCACCGTGCGCGCATCATCATCATCATGCAGGTCTTCACCTCCCAGGGTGAACTGGCGCAGCACGCCTCCGAACGCATGTTCGAGATTGGCCTGGGTAAACACCTGCGCAGTTGGCCCTTCCGCCAGCACAGTCCCCTTGATCAGGATGGCACGATCACAGAACTGTGGCACGGACCCGAGATTGTGTGTCGAGACCAGCATGATGTTTCCCTCATCGCGCAGGCCCCGCAGCAATTTGATGATCGCATCTTCGGTCTTTACATCCACGCCTGTGAACGGTTCGTCGAGCAGGATGATCTTGCCTTCCTGTGCCAGGGCGCGGGCCAGGAAGACCCGCTTTTTCTGGCCGCCTGACAGCTCACCGATCTGGCGCTTGCGGAACTCGCTCATGCCGACCCGCGCCAACGCGCTGGCGACCATTTCATGATCATGGGCTTTCGGTATGCGAAGCCAGTTCATGTG
>JBDNEZ010000070.1:0-7256 GCA_041690095.1 Anderseniella sp. | reverse complement strand
GCGCCCCGAAAGCGCGCCATACTCAACGATGCCGGGCGCAAACACGGCCCATATCATGTGTGCTTCTCCGGTAACACCGATGTCGAGGCCGAACTTGGAAAGCTGTCCGGTATAAATGTCTTCGCGGCCGGTCGATGATTTATAGACGCAATCCAACGCCTTGGTCGATGTGATGATCAGGCCGATGCCGCCCTCCACGATACATTCCAGTGTGCCGATGTTAATGCCGGCCCCGTCAGCGGATGCCGGAGTGAAAGAAGCGGCAGCGATACCGACGGTCATAACAAGGGTAGATGCAATGCGTTTCATGTGAGAGTGCCTTTCTGGCAGAATGTGGAGGTCGGGCTGCGTGACTCAATCGTCACGCAGCCAAGCCCCCGAATCGCCGTCCCGGGCGAATGTCTACTGCATAGACATCGCCGCTAATAATCCAATTACAATTTCGACATAATTGTCACAATTTATGTAATCATTGAAACAGTCTACTTCAAGCTATTGCAGAATCGCTGGATACGTTCACACCCATCTTCCAGCGCTTCGTTGGAGGTTGCATAGGAAATCCGGAAAAACGGCTCCAGACCAAATGCCGCGCCATGCACTGCCGCGACTCCTTCATCCGCCAGCAGAGCGGTGACAAAGTCTTCATCATTTTTGATCTTCTGGCCTGACGGTGTAGTTTTGCCGATCAGCCCCTCACAGGACGGATAGACATAAAACGCACCTTCCGGTGTCGGGCATGACAAGCCGTTTGCCTGGTTCAGCATCGACACGACGAGATCACGGCGGGCCTTGAATATTTCATTGTTTGAGGCAATGAAATCCTGCGGTCCGTTCAATGCTTCAACTGCCGCCCACTGGGAAATCGACGACGGATTGGATGTGGATTGCGACTGCAATTTGCGCATCGCATTGATGAGCACTGCCGGACCGGCACCATAGCCGATACGCCACCCGGTCATGGCATAGGCTTTCGATACGCCGTTCATCGTCAAGGTGCGCTCATACAAGGCAGGTTCAACCTGCGCAGGTGTCACAAACTTGAAATCATCATAAACCAGATGCTCGTACATATCGTCGGTCAGCACCCAGACATGCGGATGTTTCATCAGCACGTCTGTCAGCGCCTTCAACTCCGCAAGACTGTAGGCTGCACCTGACGGATTTGACGGTGAGTTGAATACCAGCCACTTGGTTTTTGGCGTAATCGCAGCTTCCAGAGCCGCCGGCTGCAGCTTGAATCCTTCACCCAGCGTCGTTTCGACAAACACCGGCTTGCCACCACCCAGAAGCACAATATCGGGATAGCTTACCCAATACGGCGCCGGTATTATCACCTCATCGCCCGGGTTCAGCGTAGCCAACAGTGCGTTGAACAAAACCTGCTTGCCACCGGTTCCGACGGACACCTGCGACGGCTCGTACTTGAGACTGTTATCGCGTTCGAATTTTGCGCAGATTGCCTGCTTCAGCTCTGGCACCCCGTCCACCGGCGTATATTTGGTGCGCCCCTCCCGGATCGCCTTGATGGCAGCTTCCTTGATGTTGTCAGGTGTATCAAAATCAGGTTCACCGGCCGACAGGCTGATCACATCGCGCCCGGCTGCCTTGAGCTCCATGGCTTTCGTTGAAATCGCAATCGTAGCCGACGGTTGTATCCGGGAAAGCGAGTCTGCGATGAAGCCCATTGGATTAACTCCTTTAAATTATCTCTATCAATGGTCCTGGTTGACCGGCGCGGACCCTAGTCCTGCCGTTTTTGTACCGCAAGGGCTAATACTGAAGGAAATCGTTATTGCCCCCTTTGATGCGATCAAACGAGTCAATAATCTCTGCCTTGGTATGCGTAACTAATTTGATCGTTTTGGCTGTTAAGGGTTTTCACAATTGCATATTTCAATCGCCGGGGCCGGAATTGCAGGTCTGGCTTGCGCCATCGCACTGGCAAAGAATGGCCATTCAGCAACAATCTTTGAGCAGGCAGCCCGGCTCGAGACGATCGGCGCAGGACTTCAACTGGGCCCGAATGCCGTTCAGGTTCTCGAAGACCTGGGTGTGTGGCATACACTTGAAGCGAAATGTTGCGCGCCGGAACGCATTCGCATTTGCGATGCGATCAGCGGACGGCAGTTGTCCGTACTTGAACTGGGACAGGGTTTTACCAGCAAATTCGGCAGACCCTATCGTGTTGCACACCGCGCCGACCTGATTGCGGCACTGGCACAAACAGTGTCCGGCAGCGAGGCTATCGAGATTGTCAATGATTGCCGCATAACCGGACTGGAGCCGGGCAAGCCCACGCGCCTTAAAACCCTCTCCGGCAAAACCCATGAAGCTGACCTGGTGATCGCTGCAGATGGTATCCGTTCTGCCCTGCGAACCCATATCGCACCTGGCAACGATCCACGCCCTGCTGGAGAGACACTGTACCGTGGACTTGCGCCTGCCGGCGACCTGCCTGCCAGTCTTGATCCTGATGCGGTTTATCTCTGGCTCGCACCGGGTGCCCACATTGTCCACTATCTGGTGTCAGGCGGCCGCCGGCTCAATATCGTAGCCTGCGTCGACCAACCCGCCGATCAGGCGGGCTGGAACAACATAACCGGGCGTGACGAGGTGCTTGCTGCGTTACCAGGTGCTACCACTGCTATTCGCGATTTGTTGTCGGCTCCTGCAAGCTGGCTGGCCTGGACTGGCGCCGACCTTAAACCGTTCACTACATGGAGCCGCGACAAGTGCGTGCTGGCAGGCGATGCTGCTCATGCATCCCTGCCCCATCTTGCTCAAGGTGCTGCCATGGCGCTGGAAGACGCTGCGTGTCTGGCCACCTGCATCGGTGACGGCAATGATGTTGAAGCCGCCCTTGTCCGCTATGCAACACTACGCCAGCCGCGCACAGCCCGCATCATGGAGGAGTCGCGTCGCAACGCCAGCATCTACCACCTGCGCGGAGCAAGGGCCGGGGCGAGAAACCTGGCTCTCCGATTGATGCCTTCCTCCATGCAAATGCAGCGTCTGGCCTGGATTTATACCGCACAGCCACATCGCGTTACGTAAAGCCAGGCGAAACCGGGTCCATCAGATGAAATAAGCGCGTAACGCTCATCGATCCGTTTGACTTGATCATACAGTTGCGGCCACGTTGCCGGATCACCATTCCCCAGTTCAAGGGTCTCCAGATGCAGCAGCTTCCAACCATTCTTGCCAACAGGATTGCCGAACACGGACCAATCAGGGTGGGTGTCATCGGCGCCGGGAAATTCGGCTCCATGTTTCTCAACCAGGTGCCGTTTTCCCGGCACTTGTCGGTTGCTGTGATAGCCGATCTTGACCCTGAACGCGCACGCGCGGCTTGCCGCAATGTTGGCTGGCAGGACACCCTGATCTCCCAGACACGCTTCACCGATGATGCCATGGATCTGATTGCAGATCCCTCTGTTGAGGTTGTCATGGAAATCACCGGCTCACCGGCCGCCGGCTGTGCCCATGCGCTCGCCGCTGCACAGCACGGCAAGCACATCATCATGGTCAATGTGGAAGCAGATGTACTGGCAGGCCCTGTACTGGCTGCGGCACATCGCAGCGCCGGCACGGTTTACTCAATGGCCTCAGGCGATCAACCGGCGCTGGTTTGCGAGATCGTCGACTGGGCAAGAACCTGCGGTCTGGACATCGTGTGTGCCGGCAAAGGTACCCGCTATCAGCCTGAATTTCACGATGTTACGCCGGATGATGTATGGACTCACTATGGCCTTGCCCCGGAACAGGCCGCTGCCGCAGGCATGAACTCGCAGATGTTCAACTCGTTTCTGGACGGCACCAAGTCTGCCATCGAAATGGCGGCCATCGCCAATGCCACCGGACTGAAGGCGCCGAGCGACGGATTGAAGTTTCCGGCAGTCGACTTCGACAATTTGCAGAATGTACTGATTCCGACAGACGCCGGCGGCATGCTTGGCGGCGAAGGGTTTGTCGAAGTCATCGCGTCCGAGAACCGCGGCGAGACCACTGAAATGCACAATCACCTGCGCTGGGGTGTCTATGCGGTGTTCAAGGCTCCCAACCGGTATGCACGCGATTGCTTCTTGCAATATGGCCTGAAGACGGATCAGTCAGGGTATTATGCAGCCATGTACCGGCCATATCATCTGATCGGCCTCGAACTCGGTGTGTCGGCTGTCAACGCGGCGGTACGCGGTGAAGCAACAGGCGCCACGGCCGCGTGGCGCGGCGACGTTGTGGCGGTAGCCAAGAAGGATCTCGTTGCCGGCGACAGGCTGGATGGCGAAGGCGGTTATACGGCCTGGGGCAAGTTGATGCCTGCGGACACATCACACCGTTCACGCGCCCTGCCCATCGGTCTTGCCCACGGCGTAGATCTCATCCGCCCGGTGAAACACGGCGCCACCATCACCTATGACGATGTCGGTGTATTGCCGGACAATGCGGCCACCAAATGCCGTCAGGAATTGGAGAATTCCGCCAAATTCGAAATATAACCCATTGATATTGTTAATGTTTCATTAACCTTATGCCCATTGTTTGCCACACTATTACCCGATCAGCGGCACGGTTTGTCTGATTTTACGCCATCCTTTTGTGGTCTCCTCACAGATTGGAGGGGTTCATGTTTGAACCGGGATGCGCGCATTATGTATACCAAAAAAGACCAAACTGACGGCCTGTACGGATTTGGTGCCGGTGCACGTGAGACCAAGTGCACGCAGAAGCGCCGAAACACCCATATATTGTCGTTTTTCGCTGTGGCGCTGTGCACCGCCGTGCTGGCGGTCATGGTTGCGGTTTTACCCGTCAATGGCCCCGCTATGGCCAGCCCTCTGCTCAATCCGACAGACAGTGCGCCACATGATCTTGGGGTTGCCGCAATAGCCGCATTTTCATTTTCAACAATCGTGTGCGCCGCACTGCTGATGATACCAATTGTAGCCTCACGCAAATCACGCAGCAGAAGCCGACTCTAAAGTATTGTACGAAAGGAACTTATACCAAAGGAACTGACTATTGACTCATTTGATGGAGTCAATAGTCAGTTCCTTTGGTATTACTGCCAGTATGCAGTTGACAGTGTCACATAAGCATTGGTGTTGCGCGTCAGGCGGGTTGTGTCGACATCGCGATAGGCAGCATGCACCATGGCATTCATGTTTTCTGCGCGCCCGATGCCTTCGGGATAACCGTCAAAAACGTCAAAAATACTTTTCTTCTGTGCATCAACGGTAATAAGAGCCGCAAAGCTGCGCGGCGCTTCGCGAGGATCGTATCCGGCAGCGGCAAAGTACCGGAATCCAAGCATGTCTGCTTCTTGCTCCTGGGCCCGCGTATAACTGCTCATGCTGGTATCAGCCAAAGCCTTCACGCCACTGCTCAACCACGGAACACCAAGCCCGTCGTCAAAAATTCGCTTTCCGAAAGCTGTTACCCGCTTGCTCAGCGATTGCCCGTCACGCCCCTTCACCACATGGCTTGCACGATTGTGTGCCATTTCATGGGCCAGCACCATTGCCATCTGACCCTCGGTGCGCAGCTTGGTCACGATCCCGGTCGTCACAAATATGTGGCCACCACCTGGCGTGAATGCATTGGCATGCGGGCTGTCCACCAGGTAAACCTTGTAAAACAAACCTGACGCTCCGTGCTCCGGCGTATTTTTCAACCGAGTCACGATGACATCCAGATAGTCTTCAAGTTGCGTATCAGTGGACCGCTTCATCACACCGAGTGCACGCTGGGCAAGTTCATTGCCGATACGCTGTTGGCGGTTGAAGGCTGACGCACCTGCCGGCGATACCGAAACGCCCGATGACCGACTTTCGGTACCAACATGCGTACCGGAAACACCTGCATCCAGTTGCGCAAGCAACTTGCCTTCAGCACATGCCGACACGGCCAGGGTAACCCCCAGCAGCAGGACGGTTTTAAATGTTGAACATCTTGTCACGTTGCCACGCCGTTGCGCCTGAAAAGTCTGTGAATCCCATCCACAAACCGCGAGCATAGCGCCCATCTCGGAAAGCCTCAAGCAAACTTCTTGATGAAAATTGATTCGTGAACAACTCTCCAGGAAATCAATCAGTGATCCGCTGCCACTCGTATCATTGCAAGATGGCGTCATCTAACTCTGCGTAACTGTCGTAATACGTTGCAAATGATCACTGTTATGCCTGTTCGTGGCGACAGTCCGAAAATGTATCCTGCTCCAACAACACAAAATTGTTACATTTTTATTGCCATTTATTGAACCCGCTCGGCTCGCCCATGCGTAAGCTGGCATGTATGAATTACGGCAGCAGAAATTGTTCAAACCCCGGTTGCCCCGCCCAATGAGGAAAACTGACCATGAAATCCATCCCCTTAGTTCTGGCAGCAGTAGTTTTCGCCGGTTCATCATTGACGGCGGCCCATGCTGCCGGTTCTGACAGCTCAACTTCAACCCCATCCTGCAAGAGTGGCTGGGTCTATTCCACCAGCAAGAAAAAGTGCGTGAGGCAGACGTCTGAAATCGTGCCGGACAAATCACTGAAAGCCCAGGGATGGGCACTTGCCCGCGCCGGCCAGTATCACAGCGCCGTCGAGCTTTTCCGTCTGGTTGCCGACAAACGCGACCCGGAAGCCCTCAACGGTCTGGGTTATTCACACCGCAAGATGGGTCTGGTCGACCAGGGCATTGCATTTTATCAGCAGGCTCTGGCTGTCAATCCCGACTACATCCTGGCCCGCGAGTATCTCGGTGAAGGCTATGTCAAGCTGGGCAAGATGGCCCTGGCGCGCCAACAGCTGTCTGAAATCGGTACGCGCTGTGGCACTGCGTGCGAAGAATACCTGCTGCTGGCCCAGGCCATCGACACCGGCAAACCGATTTACTGATTTGCGAGATCATCATCGACGCCACGGCCACGACCGGATCGTGGTGGCTTTTATCCCGGTCGTCCGGCAAAACACTTGAGCGTTGCCACAAATCAGGCATAAATTTACCGCGATGCCGCTGCAAACAACCGCTAGATTTAAATCAAACCTTAACCATGAACCGGTACGCTTCCGGACATGAACCTGATCAATTTGAAAGTACGAACTCAACCCATGAGCAACCGACAGATATCCCGGCGCAAGCTGCTGGTTGGCGCTGGTGCAGCAGTATTGTCTGCTGCATTGGCCGGTAGAGCACATGCCGAACCCTTCAACATTGACAGTATTTCCAACTGGCTGAAACGCAATGGCGGGTATGACGGTGCCTCGCGCCG
>JBDNEZ010000069.1:0-8289 GCA_041690095.1 Anderseniella sp. | reverse complement strand
TGACATCGGCCTCATGGGGTTGTTTGTTGATGTCAATAACGGTCAGGGCTTCCTTCAGAAGTCGCAGCTGATCACCGGCAACACCGGGACGACGCTGACTTTGGCACCGGAGTTCGATGTGCGCCTGGACCTGCCTGGCCCGGTTGCGGGCAATGCGAGCGAGTATCGCATCTCCACCATTCCCGAAGATCAGACCGATGGTGTCGTGCGTCAGGCCAACCTGCTGATTACCGTCAATGCCGCTCAGGGTGATGACGATGAGATCAATACAGGTGGTGGTGCCGACCAGGTGTTCGGCGGTAAAGGTGATGACGATATCGCTGCAGGTGCTGGTGAAGACATCGTGTTTGGCGACCACGGCCGCATTGATATCGATGACACCAAGAAGCTGCAGAGTTTCGTTGAAGCTTCGGACGGTGCCGATACCATCGCAGGTTCAAACGGTGTCGACATTGTCTTTGGTGGCGGGGCTGGCGATTTCATCAATGCCAGTGGCAGCGACATTGCCGGCGACATTATCCTGGGTGACTATGGCCTGGCGCTGTTCGGCGCGAACGGCAAACTCGAAAGGGTTGAGAGCACCAACCCTGAACTCGGCGGCGATGACAATATAATCGGTGGTGCCGGATCGAATACGATTCTCGGTGGCTTCGGCGAAGATGTCATCCGGGCTGGCGGCGACGCCTCGCCTGATACGGTCCTCGGCGACAGCGGTTCGCTGCTGTTCTATACCTCCGGTCAGATACAGGAAGTGCGCACCCTCGGACCGTCTGGTACAGCCCAGGGAGGCACTGCCTCGACGATCATTCTGGCTGAGAGCGAAACCTATGCAGACGATGTGCTGAACGGCAAGATTGTCAAGATTATCGGCGGCACCGGACAAGGCCAGTTCCGCACGATCAGTGATTATGATGAGCTTGGCGATACAGCCACGGTTGATACGCCCTGGGATATCGCGCCGGACAGTTCCTCAATCTACCGGATCCTGGGTCTTGGCGGCAATGACGAGATCATCGCAGGCGATGGCCTGAACATCCTGATGGGTGGTTCCGGTGATGACATGATCAGTGGCGGCAGTGCACGTGATATCGTGCTGGGAGACAATGGCGTCGCGCTGTTCAATGATGTTACTCCTGTCAATGCCAGATACATTTATATCAAGGGTGCACCAAACCAGTATCTGAACATTGCCGAACTTGATGTGATTGGCAGCGGGCCTGCTGATCTTCAGCCCGTCAATCTGACCGACACGCTTGGTGGGCAATTGGCTGTGAGCCTGAGTTCGCTCTATTCCGGTATATATGGTGGTGACAAGCTCATTGATGACAGCGCTGCCACCTTCATGCACACCCTCAACGGCGCCAATGAATGGGTCCGGCTGGATCTCGGCGGTGATTTCGATATTACATCACTCAGCCTGACCAACCGGGACCTGGCAGGTGACAGGCTGAACGGCGCCGTCGTGCAGTTGCGTGATGCTGCCGACAATATCGTTTACAGCTTCGATCCCGTCGCCGGCGCCACCAATGGCGAAGTCCTGAATTTTGATGTTGTGCTGCCGGGCGGTGAGTTGACGCGGGTTGAAACCATCGATCCGGAGGATGGCGGCAGCGACACCATTCTGACCAATGACGGCGCGGATATCGTCTTCGGCGGCAGCAATGATGACATCATCATTGCCGGTGAAGATGATGCATCCGATATTGTTCTGGGAGACAATGGTCGGGCCACATTCGAAGGCACCGAAGTTTTTGATGCAGGTGAAGAGGTTTCGATCCTGAGCTTCAACTTCAATGCATCTTCACCTGACACAAATGTAAATGGTGAAGCGGGTACGCCTGACGCTGCCGGCACCTTGCCAGCACCACGCGCGGCCAACTGGAATAACCTGACCGGCACGGGTGGCGTCTTCGGTGATCAGTCGGGCGAAATTGTTCACTTCGACGATGGCGCGATCGCACCGGGCATTACCATTCAATGGGCAGCGCAAACGGCCGACGCCCATAACCAGATTGGCAGCCCCAATCCGGTGACCGATGATCAGCGGTTGTTTGAGGGTTATCTGACAGCAAATACAGGCAACACTGTCGGGGTTACTGTGGGCGGTCTGTCCGATCACTATGCAGCGTTTGACGTTTACGTCTATCTCGATGCCGATAATGGCTTCTCGGCAACCGGTTCGTCTGTTCGCACGATCAGTGCCGGCGGCCAGATCCTTGGCTTGAATGATCCCGACGGGAACACATTCAGCGGCACCTATGATGACGCCACCAGTGATGGTGCGGGCAATTACGTGGTGTTCACCGGGCTGACCGCGGCCGATCTGGTCAATGGCAAGCTTGAGATCCTGGTGACCGGGGCCACGGGTCAAAATCGCCCCGCGATCACAGCGGTGCAGGTCGTTGGACAATCCAAACTGATTGATCGCATCGAATCGACCGATCCTGTCTATGGGGGTGATGACATCATCCTGACCGGTGGCGGCACTGACATCGTCATGGGCGGCACAGGTGATGACGTGATCGAAGCATTTGGCCCGTCAGATCACGGCAGTGTCGATCGCGACATTGTGGCAGGCGACAATGCCCGTGCCACCTTCATGTTCGGCGAAACTGCTGATTTGCGCCAGTTCGAGACGACATATGCCGGAACGACGGGTGCCGGTCTGTCCTTCAACGATTTCATTCAAACCGGCAATGGTGAGGATATCGTCCTCGGTGGCGACGGCGACGATGACATCAATACAGGCATAACAAGTGTTGCCCGCGTAGCTGTCGGTGAAACACCTTCGAACCTGACTGACACCTACAGCACCCAGATGCTGGTCAGCCAGAGTTCGGTCTACGGTTCATATGATAGCAGCAAGCTGATCGATAACAGTGCCGCCACCTTCATGCACACCCAGAACGGTGCCAATGAATGGGTCCGGCTCGATTTCGGCGGCAATTTCGACATTACATCGCTCAGCCTCACCAATCGAAATGGTGAAGGTGACCGACTTAATGGTGCTGTGGTGGAATTGCGCGATGCGCTCGGCAATACACTGCACACCTTTGGCCCGATCACCGGTGCCGGCAACGGGGAAGTGTTCAACTTCACTCTCAATGGCGCTGTGACCGCTTCGTCTGTCTACATCCAGGGGGCACCTGACCAATACCTGAATCTCGCCGAGCTTGACGTCTTCGGAACCAAGTCTGCGGAGCCGGGATCTGTCAATCTGACAGATACAGTCTTTGCGCAAATGAGTGCCAGCCAGAGTTCGGTCTACGGTTCGTTTGATAGCAGCAAGCTGATTGATAACAGTGCTGCCACCTTCATGCACACCTACAACGGCGCCAATGAATGGGTCAGGCTGGATCTTGGCGGGGATTTTGATATTACATCGCTCGAGCTGACAAATAGAAGCGCGGTAGGTGACCGGCTGAACGGCGCCGTTGTGCAGTTGCGTGATGCTGCCGATAATATCGTTTACAGCTTCGATCCGGTCTCCGGTGCCACAAACGGGCAGGTCTTGGCCTTCACCCTCACCGAGGCAGTGAACGCCAGTTCGATCTATATTCAAGGCGCGCCCAATCAATATCTTCACATCGCCGAGCTTGATGTGTTCGGGTATGAAGCATCGTCTTCCGACGTCTCTGTTCTCAGCCTCAATTTCAGCGGAAATGCCACAAAGGGTGCTGTCACTGGCCTGGCTGGCGTGGTGCAGGCGGACAACTGGAACAACCTGGTAAACAGTAACGCCGGCACCGGTGGCACCAGCAAGGACGTTGCCACAAGTCTTGTACTCTCGGACGGGTCTGCCGCTACAGGCGTGACCGTGGAATGGGCGCGCAATCTGGACGGCAGTTCGAGCGACACACAAGCTGTTTCAAACACTCAGATCATCAATCCGGACACCGACAATGGCCGTCTGTTCAAGGGCTATGTACAAACAACCACCAGTCAGACACTGGGGGTCAATATCGCGGGCCTGAACCTCAGCCCCAATGAAACGTTTGATGTCTATGTCTACCTGGATGGCGCCGACCTGTACTCTGGGGCTTCCACGTCAGTGCGCAGCATTACGGCTGGCAGCAAGACCGAACTGCTGGATAATCCTGATGGCAATACTTTTGCCGGCATATTCGATGATGCAACGGCAGACGGGACCGGTAATTACATTGTCCTGAAAGACCTCAGTGCATCGGACCTCACCGCAGGCTTGCTTCAGATCCGGATCAATGATGTTGGTGCGGACACTGAAAATCGGCCAGCAATATCCGCTCTGCAGATTGTACGCGGTAGCGGCAAGGACGCAGCGGTAGACATTGCCTCAAACGTGTTCGGCGGTGACTTTGACACTGACTATGCCGTCGGTGACAACGGCATTGCCCGCCTGTTTGGTGCAGACCTTTACGAGTTGGTAACCACCAATCTGCATAATGGCGGCAGTGATCGAATTACGACTGGTGAAGATGGCGACATCGTTCTGGGTGGCTATGCTGCCGATGATATCGACGGTGAAGCAGGCCACGACCTGATACTGGGTGACAATGCACGGATCATTCTGTTCGGTGAACAAGTCGTCGGACTTGCAACCAATCCCCTGACTGCGCCGATATTCGATGCCTATGGCATCCAGGGTATTGAACTTCTTGAATATGTAGCCAACCAGACACCGTTGAACCTGATCGATGCTGACGACGCGCAAGTGACTGTCAGCCAGAGTTCGGTCTACGGTTCATATGACAGCAGCAAGCTGATCGATAACAGTGCCGCCACCTTCATGCATACCCAGAACAGTGCCAATGAATGGGTCCGGCTGGACCTCGGTGGTGATTTCGACATTACATCGCTCAGCCTGACAAACAGAAACCTGGCTGGTGACAGGCTGAATGGTGCTGTGGTGGAATTGCGCGATGCGCTCGGAAATACAGTGCACACCTTTGACCCGATCTCTGGTGCCGGGAACGGGGAGGTATTCAACTTCACCCTCAATGAGGCGGTAACCGCAAGCTCGGTCTATATCCAGGGCGCGCCAGATCAGTATCTCCACATCGCCGAACTCGATGTCTTCGGTGTTCCCATCGTCGAACCGGGCGACAAGCTTGAAGGCGGCCTGGATGATGACCTGATTTACGGTCAGTTAGGCGACGATGCCTACATTTTCGCCGGGGGCTCTCTGGGCCTGGATTATCTGGTCGAGGTTGGAACCAACCTTGCCGACGGTCCGAACGATTTCCACGACCTGCTCGACTTCAGCCAGTTTGTTGCCGCAATTGATATTGAACTTGCCGAAGATGGCCAACAGACAACGTTCGGTCCCGACCTGACTTTAATTCTTCGTGACAACGTGGCCTTTGAATCAGTGATCGGTTCCCAGTTTGCCGACAATATCGCCGGCAACAGCCGTAATAACATTCTGTTCGGCGGTGCCGGCAATGACACAATGGGTGGCGGCCAAGGCGACAATCTTCTGGCTGGCCAGAGTGGAAATGATCAGTTGGCCGCGAGTATTACTGGTAACAATATTCTGCTTGGCGGCAGTGACAATGACCTGCTTTTGGGCAGTGACGTCGCCGATGTTCTCATTGGTGGCGCGGGCAGTGATAACGTACAAGGCTTCGGCGGTGGTGATCTGTTCGAAGATGCATCGGCTGGCGTCACCCTGAATTTCTTCAATAATTTCGCATTTGATCTGGAGGGTTTCTACTTCCGGGATCCAAGAGTTGATCCAGCCGATGATGATGGGCCGTCGATCAACTGGATCAGTGATTATCTCTCTACCCTGCCGGGCTATGCCGATGCCTTGATTGCGGCTCAGTCCGCTGTCTCCGGCAGTTTGGTTCAGTTAACCGGTCTCGTTACTCCGGCTGAGATTGAATTGATTGTCAGCGCCTCAATTGTTCGACTGGAGAATGCAGGTCTGCTTGAATTCGGTGACATCGCGAAGCTGCAATCTGTGCAGTTCAATATTGCAGACCTCCCGGGTGCGCTGCTTGCCGAGAGTTCCGACGGTGTGATCCGTATCGATGTCGATGCAGCCGGCCATGGCTGGTTCATTGATGCAACACCGGACAGCGACGAAGAGTTCCTGAGGGATAACGACAGCGTCCTGCAAGCTGATGCCGGCGGTGTTGCCGATGGCCGAATTGACCTGCTCAGCGCGGTTACGCATGAGTTTGGACATGTTATTGGTCTCGATCATACCAGTGGCGAAGAGCAAGGCTTCATGTCTGCCAGTCTCGATACCGGCATCCGTCTTGTGCCACCTGTCGGGGTCAAGGCTGCAAAGGCTGTTGATCCCGCCAGCGCTGTCGAAGCACGGCTTGAGGCCCAGCGCACCAACGCGTCGACCCGAATATTCAACGAAGATCTGGACGCCTTTATAAGCCTGCAGGAAGCTCGTTGGCTGGATCGAATCTCTACCAGGTTCAGCTACGCTGACCTGGACGACGAGGACGAAGATGCCATTGTCCTGGAACCGGGATCAGGAGAATTACCTGCGGATGGTAAGGCTGATGAAGTTGCCGTCGAGCTGCCTGCATCTGAAGAAATAGCAGATACTGATAAGCTTGAGCCAGACGATGATGCTTTTCACGTCAGCTCCGGTTTGAAAAGCGGACTTTCAGTAGACTGGACTAAAAAGTTCTCAGGATTTAGGTTGAAGTGACCAGATATCTGCTTTTCTGTTCAAAAACTGGTCATCGGGTTTGTTCTGATAGGGAATAGTTCATACCTTGATGGGCTTGTTAAACAGCAAGCCGTTTCAAAAAACGCGAAAAGTGTGATAGGCAAAACGAAAGCGTGCTGGAGTTAGCAAGAGGGGCCGCGTTAGTGAAAAAGTTAATCTGTGCAGGCAGTTTTGCACTGGGGCTGATGATCAGTGCTCAAACTGCGCAAGCCGACAATGACAGTCTCGAAAGAGAGCTGCAACTGGTTGTGTCTGGCCAGGTTGAGTCCTGGTACGGTGTCTCGCTGTATGGCAGTGAAACCGGCGTTGTCGCTTTCACAGATGACACCAGTCAGATCATGTCCGGGTTGTCGGGACGGGTCAGCCTTCCTCTGGCCAGTCATCTATCGCTGCAGATGGACGGCGATTTCGAATATTCATCTACCATGCTGACAGATGGTCAGCAGGATGATTTGCTGCAAAAATCCTTTTTGCTGGGTGGTCACCTGTCGTTTCGCAATCCATCCACCGGGTTGGTTGGCGGCTTTGCTGCGTTTGGCAGTGGTAATTTAGGCCAGGATCCGAGAGCCGCTTTGATTAACCCTGTATCTGCCGCCGATGTCAGAGCCGTCGGTGGCGAGTTTCAACTCTATCTGCATGATGTAACGTTTTACGGACAGGGTGGCTATCTTGACTCAAAAGGAGATGATGATTTCCTTCGGGACGCCGTGTTTGGTCGCGGCGTTGTGCGTTGGTTCATCACGCCAGATACACGTTTGCAGGCAGAAGGCGCCTATGTCGTCGGCAGCACAGATTTGATTACTGACGACGATGAAATGACCATTATTGAGTGGGGCGCGCGTTTTGACACCGCATTGCCCAGTCTTCCGATTGTTGGAGATACAAATATCTTTATCGGCTATCGTGGAGCCAGGTTTGAAAAACAGGACCCCACTAATCCACAGGAAGATTCCAGCTTCGCAGATCATACAATCATGGCAGGATTTGCCATGAGGTTTGGTGTGACGTCTGCACAGGAGCAGGACCGTGCCGGGGCTACACTGGATTTCCCGAATTTCGGACGCTGGGTTGCAGCGGGTCAACCACTCGACCAATAATCAGTCGCTTTGGTATAATGCGTGATCCGGATATTGCCTTTGGCCGCAATTTCAGGTCTTCCTCATAACCATGAGAATCTCGGTCATCACCGCTGTTTACAATCGCGCGGACACCGTCGCGGATGCCATAAGGTCCTTGCACGGTCAGACCCATGACGATTACGAACATGTGGTGATGGATGGAGGGTCTACGGACGGGACGCTTGAGGTGGTGCGATCACTGGGTGATGCCCGCATGACGCTGACCAGTGAACCTGACCTGGGTATCTATGATGCGCTTAACAAGGGCATGAACCAGGCGACGGGCGATGTCATCGGCCTGATGCACTCCGATGATGTCTTTGCCTCGAGAAATGTTCTGGGCCATATCGCGGCGGCCTTTCAGGACAGCCAGGTCGATGTGGTTTATGGGGATTTGCAATATGTCACGGCGAAACATCCCGATCGTATTGTCCGGCACTGGCAAGCAGGTGAGTTTTCACCCTCCAGGCTGAAGCGGGGATGGATGCCCCCTCATCC
>JBDNEZ010000068.1:0-4039 GCA_041690095.1 Anderseniella sp. | reverse complement strand
GGTTGATCTGAGGGCGGAACTGTCGGACGAGTGGAGCGGGTTTCTGGCTCATTCGGCCCTGAAAGGCCTGCCGGTCTATCACGTCAAGCAGATGTCGGAAGCGCTGACCGGCAAGGTCGAGATCGAGAATTTGTCGGAGAACAGCCTTGGATCGGTGTTGCCGTCGCTGTTTTACCTCAAGCTGAAGCGGCTGATTGATCTGGGCGTTGTGGTGGTGGTGACGCCGGTGTTTATGGTGATTATTGCGATTGCTGCGCTTGTCATAAAGCTGGAGTCCACAGGCCCGGTGTTCTTCCTGCAACCGCGCATGGGGTTCAGGGGCGAGCCGTTCGAGATGATCAAGCTGCGGACCATGCAGGTCGATGCTGATGCGGCAGGGTCGCAGTTCACTGAAGACGACGATCCGCGCATTACCCGCGTGGGAAAGTATTTGCGCAAGTTCCACATTGATGAACTGCCCCAGATCGTCAACATCATGGCCGGCGAGATGAGCTGGATCGGGCCGCGTCCGGAAGCGATTGAACTTTCCCGATGGTACGAACGCGACATCCCGTTCTATTCCTACCGTCACATTGTGCGCCCGGGCATAACGGGATGGGCGCAGGTCAATCAGGGCAATGTCGCCCAGCTTGAGGCGGCAACCTACAAGCTTCATTATGACTTTTACTACATCAAGCATTTTTCACCGTGGCTTGATGCGCTTATCACGGCGAAAACCGTGAGGACAATCCTGACCGGCTTCGGATCGAAGTGACGCGCGAAAGACCAGAATCATGAAACTGGCGCGCCTGGCCCGTGCCTGCGAACACACGCGCTGGCGTAACAATGCCACTTTATTGTATGCGGAGATCTGATGCCTCGACTGTATGACAGCCGCAAACGTATCCTGGTGACGGGAGGAGCCGGTTTTCTGGGATCACACCTGGTTGACCGGTTGCTGGAACAGGGCCATGAGGTGTTGTGCGCGGACAACCTGTTCACCGGCACCAAGCGCAATGTCGATCATCTGCACAATCATCCGCGTTTCGAATTTCTTCGCCATGATGTGTGTTTCCCGCTCTATGTCGAGGTCGACGAGATTTATAATCTCGCGTGTCCTGCTTCACCGATCCACTATCAGCATGATCCCGTGCAGACCACCAAGACATCGGTGCATGGGGCAATCAACATGCTGGGGCTGGCCAAGCGGCTCAAATGCAGGATCTTCCAGGCCTCGACCAGCGAAGTCTATGGAGACCCGTCCATTCATCCACAGCCGGAGGCCTATTGGGGCAATGTCAATCCGATTGGCCCGCGCTCTTGCTATGATGAGGGCAAGCGCTGTGCCGAAACCCTGTTCTTTGACTATCACCGCCAGCATGATCTCGAGATCAAGGTTGCGCGCATCTTCAATACCTATGGGCCCCGCATGCACCCGCAAGACGGTCGCGTGGTGTCCAATTTCATCATGCAGGCGTTGCGTGGCGATGACATAACAATTTATGGCGACGGTCTCCAGACGCGCTCGTTCTGTTATGTTGATGATCTGATCGAAGGTTTTTTACGATTGATGGCTTCAGAGCCCGATGTGACCGGTCCGGTCAATCTGGGTAACCCGGTGGAGTTCACCATGCTGGAACTGGCCGGGGAAGTGTTGCAGCTGACCGGTTCACGCTCCAGACTTGTCCACCTGCCACTACCGGAAGACGACCCCAGGCAGCGCCGGCCTGATATTGCACTGGCGAAAGCCACGCTGGACTGGCAGCCGATGGTGCCGCTGGCCGACGGCCTGAAGCAGACTGTGGACTATTTCCGTCATTTGCAGGCCTGAGCCAGTGGTGTCGCGAAGCAGCCGATTGCACAAGGACCCGACGCTGACATGAGTAAAAAAGCCCTGATCACCGGTATTACAGGCCAGGACGGCGCCTATCTGGCCGAACTCCTGCTGGACAAGGGCTATGAGGTGCACGGGGTCAAAAGGCGGTCTTCGTCGTTCAATACCGGGCGCATTGATCACCTGTATCATGACCCGCATGAGCAGGGCGTGAAGATGTTCCTGCACTTTGGTGACATGACCGATGCCACCAACCTGATTCGTCTCATGCAGGAAGTCCAGCCGGACGAGGTATATAATCTGGCTGCGCAATCTCATGTGCAGGTCAGCTTCGACACGGCCGAATACACAGCCAATGCCGATGGTATCGGCACGTTGCGGTTGCTGGAAGCCATGCGGCTGTTGAAGCTTGGCGAGACCACCCGTTTCTACCAGGCCTCGACGTCTGAACTCTATGGCAAGGTGCAGGAAATACCGCAGTCGGAGACAACGCCGTTTTATCCGCGCTCGCCCTACGCGGCAGCCAAACTCTATGCCTACTGGATTACCGTGAACTATCGCGAAGCCTATGGCTTCCACGCCTCCAACGGCATCCTGTTCAACCATGAAAGCCCGATCCGCGGCGAGACCTTTGTCACCCGCAAGATTACCAGGGCCGTGGCCGCCATTCACCTGGGGCTTCAGGACAACCTGTATCTGGGCAATCTCGATGCCAAACGCGACTGGGGGCATGCCAGGGACTATGTCGAAGGCATGTGGCGGATGCTGCAACAGGGCGAGCCTGATGATTACGTGCTGGCCACAGGCGAAACCCACACGGTACGCTCGTTTGTGGACAAGGCGTTTGCCGAAGTCGGCATCACCATCGAGTGGAGCGGCGAAGGCGTCGACGAGGTCGGCCGCGACGGTGCGTCGGGGCGAGATCTGGTGCTGGTTGATCCGCGCTATTTCCGCCCCACGGAAGTCGAGATACTGGTCGGTGACGCAAGCAAGGCGAAACGCAAACTCGGCTGGAGCGCGACGACCACCCTGGCCGAACTTGTTGCCGAAATGGTCGCCGAAGATCTGAAACAGGTGACTGAAGAACACCGCAGGAACCGGCATGACTGAACTGAAGTCTGATTTTCAAGCGACGGAAGCGATCGATGGATATGTCTATCAATCGGCGGATCAGTCTCATGCGCACGCCTACCTGATACCAGTGGTTATCAGTGAGTTAGCGAAGGTAAATAAGCAACTCAGGGTATTTGATCTCGGATGCGGAAATGGCTCAGTGGCAAATGAACTGACTAAATTGGGCCACGACGTAACTGGCGTGGATCCGTCCGTGCAGGGTATCGGCCAAGCTAAGAAAGCATATCCCAATCTGAAAATTGATCTGGGATCAGCTTATGATCCACTCAAGAAAAAATATGGAACATTTGATGCGGTAGTCAGCCTGGAAGTCGTCGAGCATGTTTATGCTCCACGGGACTATGCGCGAACCCTCGAAAGCTTGCTCCAGCCAGGTGGTATCGCGATAATTTCGACACCCTATCATGGCTACCTGAAAAATTTGGCCCTTGCTGTTTCAGGCAAGTTGGACAGCCACTTTACGGCTTTATGGGATCATGGTCATATCAAATTTTGGTCCATCAAGACGTTGACTGAGCTTCTAGGCGAAGCAGGTTTGAGCGTCGAGCGCATCCATAGAGTAGGCCGAATTCCCGCACTGGCGAAGTCTATGATCCTGATTGCGCGGAAGCCTGACTGATGGCTCAGTTCTCACTTGCAGGAAAGCGCGTCTGGGTGGCAGGTCATCGGGGCATGGTAGGAACTGCGTTGATGTGCCGCCTGGCCAGCGAGGGGTGTGAGTTGCTTACGGTCACGCACGCTAACCTTGACTTGACCCGGCAGGCTGACGTTGAAGCATGGGTGGCGGCGACAAGGCCACAGGTTGTTTTCCTGGCGGCCGCCAAGGTTGGCGGAATCCATGCCAACAACACGTATCCGGCCGAGTTTCTCTATGACAACCTGATGATGGAGGCGAACGTCATCCATTCGGCGTGGAAGACCGGCGTGGAAAAGCTGGTGTTCCTGGGCTCGACCTGCATCTATCCGAAGATGGCGCCGCAGCCGATCCCGGAAGAGGCACTGCTGACCGGCCCGCTGGAGCCGACCAACGAATGGTACGCCATTGCCAAGATCGCCGGTATCAAGCTGTGCCAGTCGTATCGCAGGCAGTAT
>JBDNEZ010000067.1:0-6904 GCA_041690095.1 Anderseniella sp. | reverse complement strand
TTGGGGACCAGACGGGCATAGGCAAGGGCCGTGTTGTCGCCGGCATGCTGAGATACGCTCACATCAACGGAATGACGCCGGTATTTGTCACTGAAAAGCCAAACCTGTATGGCGACATGATCCGCGATTTGAACGATATCGGCATGCCAAAACTACTTGGCAGGCAGGTCAACGCGACTATGACCAATACAAATGAAGCCGTGCCGCTCGATAACGATGCGCTTGATTGGTACAATGAGTCAGAAGATGTAAAGGACCGCAATCAGCAGCGTAAGGATGGCACCCTGGGTGGTGACATGGAGCCCAAACCCAAGTCCCGCGGCAAATTCCTGAAATCAGGAACGACAAAAACCGTCGAAAAGACCATGCGGGACATACAGGCCAACGGTCGCGGTGATATCGACATCGTGTTCACGACGTACGATCAGATGAATTCTGTAAAGGGACAAGACACGTCCCGGCGCCGTTTCCTCAGGGGAATCATTCCAAACTCATTCATTGTGCTGGACGAAAGCCACAATGCCTTTGGCGGCACACCAGGTGGATGGCAGACCAAGAACAAGGATGGTAGCGAAAAGGCGGTAGACAGGGCCACGTTCGCAAGGGAACTGACGACAGACGCAAAAGGCGTGATGTTCTCGTCCGCCACGTATGCAAAACGTCCTGACGGCATGGATCTTTACGCGCGCACGGACCTGGGCGATGCTGTTGAAGATCCGAAGATGCTCGGTGAAATCATCTCCAAGGGCGGCGTGCCGATGCAGCAGATCGTTGCATCCATGCTGGCCGACGCCGGGCAATACGTTCGGCGCGAGCGTTCATACGCCGGCATAAACTACGACATGACCACCGCAGAGGTTGATCAGGAAGCCTATGGCGAATTCATATCGTCATTGCAGGGTATCGTTCTGGCAGAAGAAAACCTGAAAGAAAGCGAAGAATACAAGGATTGGGTCAAAACCAAAACACTTGAAGTCGGCGGCGGGCAGGCGATGGATGGTGCCACAGGAGATGTAGGCGTTTCGTCCACCAATTTCTCCAGCTTGATGCACAATATCGTCAGTCAGATGTTGCTATCCTTGAAAGCCGAGGTTGCCGCGGACGCCGCTATCGAGCAGATCAAGCAGGGCAAGAAGCCGGTTCTCACCGTCGCGAATACGATGGGCGCGTTTATCCAGCGGTATGCGACCGAGAACAGCATGCAGCATGGCGACGTTATGAACATGGTGTTTGGCGATGTGGTCTCAAAATACCTTGATAGAACCACGCGCATCACAGTGAAGATCGACGAGCAGAAATTCCACCATGACATGCCGCGCTCGCAGATGCCTGAAAACGTGAAAGAGTTGTATCGCCAGGCCGACGCCGCGATTTCAAGAATACCGGAAATCCCGCTTTCCCCGATCGATGCAATGAAGCATCGCATTCAAAAGGCCGGGTATAAGATTGGTGAAATCACCGGACGTACAGACGCGATCGACTATAGCGGCGGCAAGCCTGTTTACACGAAACGACCCACCCGAGAAATCAAGCCAGCCGGGCGCCGGGCGATGGTCAACCAATTCAACAACGGCGAGTTGGATGCACTTTTGCTCAACCGGGCGGGCTCGACCGGCCTTTCATTACATGCGTCATCAGGGTTTACGGACCAGAAGCCGCGCACCATGATTATCGTGCAGGCAGAAGCCAACATTAATACTCACGTTCAAATGCTCGGACGCATCAACCGGACAGGGCAGGTTGTGCTGCCTTCATACATCCAGTTGGTTGCCAACATACCGGCAGAAACACGCCCAGCCGCAGTATTGTCGCGCAAAATGGCGTCACTGGCCGCGAATACCACAGCCAGCCGCAAGTCCGCGCTTTCATCGGAAGGTGTTGATTTCCTCAATAAGTACGGCGATCAGGTCATGCACCAGGTTCTTCAGGATCATTTTGACTGGTCCGCAGAACTGAGATTGTCTGAGACTGATTACGAAAACGATCTGGCACGCAAGGCCACCGGCAAGATGATCTTGCTCAAGCCAAAAGAACAGCAGCAGTTGATTGACGAGGTTCAGGAGAAATACGTTGAACTGATCGACCAATTGGACAAGCTGGGCAAGAATGAACTGGAAGCGAAGTTTGTTGACCTGAAAGCTGAAACGCTGGATAGCGAGACGCTGAAGGATGGCACTGGCGATAGCCCATTCACGCAAGCCGTCAAAATCGAGTCCATAGAGATGGACGCGCCCGGGCTCGCCATGAAACCCGCAGAACTCGGGGAATTGCTGGCGGAGACATTCAACATTGATGGCGCAAGCCCGGTTGATATTCTCAGGACATCAAACCAGCAGTCGCGCAACAAGATGATGGAGTTAAATCGTGAGTGGGGTGAAAAGCACGCACCCTACATCGAGAAGGAAGTCGCTGGCGTAAAAAGCGAAAACATCAAACAGAACATTCGCAATGAACAGAGACAGATTTGGACTGACTGGACGGATATCATCGCGATAGCGAAGCCCGGCGCCATCATCCAGGTGAAACTTGACGAAACCCGAGAGATGCCGGGCGTCGTTACCGGCCTCATCCGCAAAGGGAACGCGAAAAACCCGGTCGCATTGAGCGCATGGCGCCTGCAGGTCGCGGTAGCGGATAACAGTCGAGACCTGATAATCCCGTTCAGCAGCCTATCTCTAAACGGGGTGCAGGATGGGAAGATTGCAATTGAATCCCCTGACTGGACGATGAAGCCAGAAAACGTGATTGACCAGTTTGCAGCAGCGTCCACGACCGGACGGCAGAAGCGCAGCATGGTTACGGGGAACATTGTTGCCGGGTACGAGATCACAAACGGCGGACAAATTCTGAACTTCTCCAACCAGGACGGAGATGTGCGGCAAGGCATACTCATGCCGATATCGTTCAATCAGGACAAATTCATGGAAGGTCGCCCGGTTCGGTTTACGTCCGGTGCCCAGGTGTTGCAGTTTCTTGATAAGGTCGGGGAGGCAGAGATTGCATCGACCGACAAGGTTGTCACGGTTTCAAAGGATGACATTCGGGGCGAATATGAAATAGAAATGCCGAAAGCCCGCGCGTCAGGCGGCAAATACTTCCTTCAAAACACCGTGCGCGAGGCGGCAAACGATCAATGGGCATCCGTAGGAAACCGCATGCGCTGGCACGGGCCTAAACAGCAGGCAGAGCGCATCATGGACGCAATGCGCGGACATGGGGCTGTATTCGAGACGCGGACCAATCAGGAAGAGGCCGATGCGATTGTAAAGGGCCCGGCCACGATGCCGTCCCTACCGCGCGAATACGGTCCACCGGCAAATCCCAACCAGAACGTCATGCTTTCCAAGGTCGAATACGACCGGGTGAAATCCGCCATCGACGATATTGCAAAGCGCGTTCTTGGCCGATCGCTCAGGGAAGTGCAGATTTTACACTCTCTCGATACAGGCAACGCCGGCGAATACATGCCGTACAAGGGCATCATCCGGATTGCCATTGGCACGAATGACGATCCGCAGTGGATCATGCGGCACGAATCCATACACGCGCTGCGCAAGGCGGGCGTTCTGACAAAATCCGAATGGGCAGTGCTTGCACGTCATGCTCCAAACTGGCGGCAGCGGTACGATGTTGACGGCCGGTATCACGGATATTACACACCGTGGGGCAAGGCATACGAGGAAATGGCACTGACCGAAGAGGCCGTTGCCGATGCGTTTGCGGACTATTTCAAGTTTCGTGACGCCGATACTGACCCGGTGGTGCAAAAGATATTCGCGCGCCTGGCACGGTTTATCGAGCAGGTTTCAAACTGGCTGCACGGAAACGGCTACACATCAGCCAAGCAGATATTCGAGGATATCGAGACCGGCAAGATTGGCGAGCGTCAACCGTCCGTGCCTGTTACCGGGCCGCCGTCGCTTTCACCGGCGTATGCTACCGGGCGCATTGAGCCTACGCTGCCGTCGAGACAACAGAACGCAGCACCAAGCAATACACCAACGCAAGCCGCCCTGCCGCGCAACGTGGTGAGCCTGCAGCAATCCGCGCGCCGCATGACGATGCAGAACAGTTCAAGCATTCTCGAATTCAGGCACGTTTTCAGAAGAAAGACGCAGGACAGGTTCATCGATATCAAGCGCCTGCAGAAGTATCTCGCAGACGTGTCTGGACAGGTTGTCACTGAATTCCAGGACGTGTACCTGGCGGAAAGCCTCTTCTACGGCAAGACCGGCAAGCGGCTGGACGACTTTCGCAATGACGTGTTTGAACCGCTCATGGCGAAAATGTCAGAGTTTGGCATCAGCACCGAGCAGCTGGACGAATACCTCTACGCGCGCCATGCGACCGAGCGCAATGCAGAGATGGCCCGGCGCAACCAGGGGAAGATAACAGACGGATCCGGCATGTCCGATCAGGAAGCCGATCTGATCATCGACGGTTTCCGGCAGTCTGGACAGTTGAACAATCTGGAAACGCTGGCGGCGGAAATCGACCAGTTGATTGAAACATCGCGCCGCAACATGCTCAGGGATGGCCTTATCTCGCAGGAGATGTACGACCAGTGGCGCAGCCCATACCAGTATTACGTCCCGCTTCGTGGGTGGGAAGCCACACCGAACGAGGATGGCGATCCTTACCGGCCGAACATCGGGCGCAGGTGTGACATTCGCGGCAAAGAGGCCAAGGCGGCGACCGGGCGGCAATCGCGCGCTGACAGCCCGCTGGCCTATGTGATGATGCAGGCACAGCAGGCAATCATTCGCGGCGAAAAGAACAAGGTCGGCAAGGCGTTCTTGCGATTGGTGCAAGGCAACCCGGATCCGAATATGTGGGTAATCCACCCCCGGAAGAAATTGCGCACGCTCAACAAAACCACCGGGCTTGTTCAGGAAAAGTGGGTAAAAGAGGATTACGCGCCGGACATTTTGTCTGTGAAAATCGGCGGCGTACCGACCTACATCAAGATCAAGGATCCAGACATTGCTAACGCCATGAAGGGTCTCGGCGCGGATAATATGGGCGTGATCGGCAAGACGCTTCACAAGTTGAACCGGTTCTTGTCCGCGGCATCGACGGCGTACAACCCTGAATTTGTGATAACCAACCTTGCCAGGGACATGCAAACGGCGGCAATCAACCTGGCCGAGAATGATATCGCTCTGATGAAAACGAAGGTCATCCGCGATATTCCGAAGGCGATGAAGGGCGTCTGGAAAGGAATGAACGGCGATCGCAGTACGGATTGGGCGCGCTATTACCATGAATTCGCGGACGCCGGCGGCAAGATCGGTTTCTTTGGGCTCGACACGATCGAGGACCAGAAGAAAAACATGGAACGCGAGTTGAAGAAACTGAAACCCGGCATGTCGCAAGCCGCCTGGAACAAGGTGATGGATGGCGCGGGGCTTGTTCAGCGTGTCAATATGAGTGTTGAGAACGCCTTGCGTCTCTCAACCTACGTGAACGCGCGCCGGGCCGGTGTAACCAAGGCCAAGGCGGCATCTCTCGCCCGAGAACTGACGGTAAACTTTAACCGTCGCGGCGAGTGGGGCACGATGATGAATGCCCTGTACCTGTTCTACAATGCCGGTATCCAGGGCACAGTCCGCATGTTTCAGGCGCTCAACAACAAGAAGGTGCGCCGGATTGTCTATGGCGTCATAGGTGCATCGTTTATGCTGGATATGTTCAACAGGATGATGGCTGGCGACGATGACGAGGGCAAAAACCACTACGACAACATAGATTTCTGGATAAAAGAGCGCAATCTCATCTTCATGTGGCCGGGCGGCGAAGGCCATTACACCAAGATTCCGCTGCCTTGGGGTTACAATACATTCTCCGTTCTAGGCCAACAGACCAGCGCCGCCATATTCGGCAAGGAAACCGCGGGCTCGGCGGCGTTCAATATCGGCAAGACCGCGCTCAATGCATTCAACCCGATTGGAGGAAGTGACCGGCTCACACGCATGCTATCTCCGACCATACTGGACCCGTTCGTGGACCTGGACGCAAACCTGGATTTTGTGGATCGCAAGATCAAACCCGACGATTTCCCCGGGTCCGTCCCGCGTCCGGAAAGCCAGAAATACTGGAATTCCATTGATCCGTCATTGAAGTGGATTTCTGAAAACCTGAACAGCCTGACCGGCGGCAACGAGGTTCGCCCGGGCGCGATCGACATAAGCCCTGAAACACTGGAATATTGGGGCAACTTCATTGCCGGTGGTGCTGGCGCGTTTGTCCAGAGAACCTTCACTTTCGGCAACAAGTTGTGGTCCGGTGAGGAAGTGGAGGCATATCAGGTGCCGTTTGTGCGCCGGTTCTATGGCTCACCAAGCAGATATTCAAAAATGCAGGACTATTACGATATTCGTGATGAAGTCCGGTTGACCGAAAAGGAATTCCAATTGTTCCGCGAAAAGCGTGACCTTGGAAAAATGAAAGAAATCCGCGCACGTCCTGAATTCAAGATGGTTAACAAGATCAAGGAAACTGACAAGACGTTGCGCCAGCTGCGAAAGACAATTCGTCGGCTGCGGGAAGCGGGCAATCTGAGCGATGAGACGAAACAACGCCGCATCAAAGCGCGCGAGGACAAGATGCTGAAGGTCATGTCGAACGCCAAGGCAACCATGAAACGACTGGAGGGGACCGAATGAGTCCAACCATAAAGCTGATTTTACTCACAGCCCTTGTTGCCATGATCGCAATGAGGGCTTTTTCTTTGCCTGGTGACGATCGAGGAACCATGCAATATAACGCCGGCTATGAAGGATAGGAGTTGAACATGACGCATTTTCCCCCAGGTGCAGCGAAACCACGCTCACAGGGCATATATGAGCAGGCAGCAGGGCTTGTTCCGTGCCATCCTGCTATGGTAGCCGCTTTTGTAGAGGTT
>JBDNEZ010000066.1:0-5729 GCA_041690095.1 Anderseniella sp. | reverse complement strand
TTGACGCTTATACCGCCAGGGTATCGGCGAGATGACTGTCCAGTTCCTGGTTGGGAATATGCACGAGATTCTTGGCGATTTCTCCGTACACGACATCCTGCAGGGATTTTGACAGCGATTTGCGAATGTCTCCCAGTGTTGCAGGCGCGGCCACCAGCACCAGCCGGTCGAAGGCTTTCGCGTCCAGTTGCTGTTGCAGATGCGAGACGATTTCGATCGCGAAGCATCGTTTGGCCTCGCGCTGCGGATCGGAGTGAGGTTCCATCGCATGACGGGCGGCACCGGCTGAGTCAAAGGTCCGACCGGGACGGTCAGCCATGATGTCGCCGGTTCGCAGATTGGCTCCTTCAAGCTCCATTCCTGTTACCTCTTGCAGACCTTTTCCGGGTCCGGTGTTGCAAACGATCCGGGCATGAGTTCCGTCTGCCAGCAATATCCAGGTTCTAACCGGTTTCATTGTGATGCTTTCTGGTTGAGAGATTTACTTGAGCTTCGAGTACCTGCGATGGTGTTGTATGGTTTGCCATGTGTGGCACAACCGGGTTGTCAGGAGTTTCAGATTACGATGATGCAGACACCATGGCCAGTACACTAGCAATCGGCAGCGAGAATGGTTTGATCCGCGTCAAAGTCATGCCCGGTCAATCGTGGGCTGGTGGACCGATATGATCGCAGTGTTTTCATCGAAATCCAACGCCGCTAAACCGTTGTCGGGGCCGGGCTGATGTGTCGGACCATCGATGGCAGGAATGACGCCGGGGATCAGGCTGAAATCATCGCATTTCTCCGCGAGCCGGCGTCCTACCCGGGTGCTGCGGATTCAGTGGAGGTCGTGGAAACCCACGCGGCAATGATTTTTCTGGTCGGGCACGACGCCTACAAGATCAAGAAGGCGGTCACCTTTTCCTACCTCGACTTCGCGACGCCGGCCAAGCGCAAGGCGGTTTGCGAGCATGAACTGAAAATCAACCAGCCGCATGCACCGCAGATTTATCTGGACGTGCTGGCAATCACGCGCGAAGCAAGCGGAGAACTGGCGATCGGCGGTTCCGGACAGCCGGTGGAATGGGTTCTGCACATGCGGCGGTTCCCGGACAAGTCACTGCTCGTCGACGTGATCAAAGCCGATGGGCTGACCGCAGAATTTCTCGACAGACTGGCTGATGAGATAGCCAGATACCAGGCGGCCGCCCCGGTTGTTCACGATCACAAGGCATCCGACAGGATGAGCGGTATTGTCGATCAACTGTGTGTCGCTTTCAGTGAAGGGGCAGAGTTTCTGCCCGCGACTGGAATTAATCAATTCGAGACTGCGGCGAAAACCGCTCTCAAGCGATGCAGGCAGTTGCTGGACAACCGTGGCAGCCAGGGCCATGTGCGGCGCTGCCATGGCGACCTGCACCTGTCCAACATTATTGCGCTGAATGGCGAGCCGGTGCTGTTCGATGCGATAGAATTCAACGATGACATTGCCACCGTGGATGTTTTGTATGACCTGGCGTTTTTGTTGATGGACCTGGGGCATGTCGGCGAGCATTTGTATGCAAACCGCCTTGTGAACCGATATCTATCCGGTGCGGAAAACGGCGAGCAGCTGGCCGGATTGCAGGCGTTGCCATTTTTCATGGCCTGCAGGGCCGGAGTGCGGACCATGGTTGCAGTGACCCGCTTGCAGCAAACACCAAAAACCGACCGGTCCCCTGAAACTGTCGCCGATGCCCGATCTTATCTTGTTGAGGCAACAAGCTATCTTGAGCATCACACACCGCGCCTGATTGCGGTCGGCGGATTGTCCGGCACCGGCAAGACATCGGTCGCGCGTGCGCTTGCAGCGCGAATTACCCCGTGTCCCGGCGCTCTGCATCTGCGAACCGATATTGAGCGCAAACACATGTTTGGTGTCGGAGAAACAACTAAACTGCCGAAAGACTCCTACACGCGCGAGGCCAGTGATGCGGTCTATGAGCGGGTTCTGCGCAAGGCCAGGATCGCCTTGCAGGCCGGTCACACGGTCATCGTGGACGCGGTTTTTCTTGACCCGAGTGAGCGCGTTGCCATTGAACAGGTGGCCAATGACGCCGGTGCGGCATTTGCCGGTGTGTGGCTGGAAGCAAATGAACAGATTCTGGTTGACCGGGTGAGCGCAAGGAAGGGCGATGCATCCGACGCGACTGCAGAAGTGGTCCGGCTGCAGTTGCAGCGCCTCGAAGAGCCGGTCGGCTGGAGCAAGGTCAACGCCGAAGGGATGCTTGAAGACACAATCGAGAGATCCTTGAAGGTGTTGTAAACGCGGATGCGCGCGTGAGACCGGGTCAATAGCCAGTTCGCATGGTATCATACCAGATATCAGTAACAGCGAGCCATTTCACCGGAGCGATTTTTTCCTCCGGCAAGGCGCGTGTCGCGCCGTGGTACATGTACCACAAGCGGCGCGCAACGTAGCCGGCGGGAAAAAGCGCCCGGCCCATCGGGTGCGTTGCATTGCTTGCCCGATGCACCCCATCGCGCTGCGCACCGCGCCTGCCCGAGTGAACCACTATGATCCCATGAAACGGGTTGCTGTTACTGATATCTGGTATTAGGCGGATGAAGCCACGGGCAAGCGGCATGTCGAACGGTCCGGTTTCAAATGGATTTATTTTTGTAAGCGGAGCTTATGATTTGGGTTAGATTTTATCTCTTTTCGTTAGAAAAATACAATCATATAGATGGTGGGTGCTAACGTTTGTCGGAATAGTGGAGCAAAGATTTGTCGTCCGTGCCAGAAGAGATGGAGGTTTCGGTCTGGCGTGGTGCCGGGACATCCGGCAGGTTCGAGGATTTCAGGGTTCCGGCCCAGGAAAACCAGACCATTCTGGATGTGGTCTCATGGATTCAGCAGCATAGCGACCCTACACTGTCATATCGGTATGCCTGCCGTGTCGGCATGTGCGGCTCGTGTGCCATGATGGTCAATGGCGTGCCGCGCTGGACGTGCCGTACACACGTCAAGGTGGCGCTGAAGGCGGGCAAGATCAGCATCGCCCCGCTGCGCAATCTGCCGGTCATCAAGGATCTGGTAACAGACATGGACCCGTTCTTTGACAAGTGGGTCGCAGCCGAAGGTGTGCATCATCCGACACGCTCGCGCGACGACGAGATTGAACGCATTGACCCTGAAGACAGTGCGCGGCTGGAAGCCAACAAGGGCATCGAATGTATCAATTGCTCGGTCTGTTATGCAGCCTGCGATACGGTTGCCGGTAATGCAGACTATCTTGGCCCGGCCGCCTTGCTGCGCGCCTGGACGCTGTACAATGACGCAAAGGACGCCGGCAAGCTGAACATACTTGAGGCAGTGTCGGGAGAAGGCGGATGCCACAACTGCCACAGCCAGGGAAGCTGCAGCCAGTACTGTCCCAATGGTCTGAACCCGATGGCGGCGATTGCCGGACTGAAACGGGCATCGGCGATCGCCTTTTTGAAGGGGAGGAAGTAGCATGCTGACGCTCAGACTCTACATGCTTCAGCGCATCACAGCGTTGCTGATGGCCCCGATGGTGCTGGGGCACCTGGCGGTGATGATCTATGCTGTCCAGGGCGGATTGTCGGCTGCAGAAATTCTGGGCCGCACACAAGGCAGCATTGTCTGGCTGCTGTTTTACGGCGGGTTTGTCGGTGCGGTTTCTGTACATGCAGCCATCGGTTTGCGGGTCATCGTACATGAAATTCTCGGCCTCAAAGGCAAGCTGCTCGACGCGTTTACCTGGGTGATTGGAGCTGGCCTGTTGGTGTTGGGCGGGCGCGCGGTGATGGCGGTGACCATGTCATGATACGCCCGCATCGCAGCCATCCGCTTTGGTACGCCTTCATCCTGCATCGCATTTCAGGCCTTGTGCTGGCGCTGTTCCTGCCGCTGCATTTCTACACCCTGGCTTTGGCCCTGACCGACCCTGAGCGTCTGGACGGATTTTTCCGGTGGACTGACTTGTTTATCGTGAAAGTCGCCGAAGTCGGGCTGGTGTTTCTGCTGGCGGTGCACATGCTTGGCGGGGTGCGGCTGATGGCGATGGAGTGGTTGCCGTGGTCCGACAACCAGAAAACCCTTGCGGCCAGTGCGGGGGCTGCCGCGTTACTGATTTCGGGCCTGTTCTTTCTGAGAGCGATATGATCATGACGCCAGCTATTTCAATCGAACGCCATGACACAGATATTCTGATCCTGGGAACCGGCGGTGCCGGGATGTTTGCGGCACTGCATGCGCAGCAGTGCGCGCCGCCTGGAACCAAAATCACCATTGCCGTGAAAGGCCTGATCGGCAAATGCGGCTGCACCCGGATGGTGCAGGGCGGGTACAATGTGGCGCTTGGCGGCGGCGACACGGTTGAGCGCCATTTCATGGACACCATCAATGGCGGCAAGTGGTTGCCCGATCAGGATATGGCCTGGAAACTGTGCGAGCAGGCGGTGGTGCGGATTCGCGAACTCGAAAATGAAGTCGGCTGCTTTTTTGACCGCAATACCGACGGCACTCTGCATCAGAAGGCTTTTGCCGGACAGACTGCTGACCGGACGGTTCACAAGGGAGATCTGACCGGTATCGAAATTATCAACCGCTTGATGGAGCAGGTGCTGAGCCGGCCGGTGGAGAAACTGCAGGAACATCGCGCGATCGGTCTGATACCGACCAAGGATGGCTCGGCTCTTGCCGGCGTTCTGTTTATTGACATGCGCACGGGTAAATTCCGGTTTGTGCGGGCAAAGACAGTGATGAGGGGAACCGGCGGCGGGCCGACCATGTACAAGTATCACACCGCGTCCGGAGACAAGACGATGGATGGCCTTGCCATGGCGTTGCGCGTCGGGTTGCCGTTGCGCGATATGGAAATGGTGCAGTTCCACCCGACCGGGCTGCTGGCAGGTGAGCATACCAAGATGACCGGCACGGTTCTGGAAGAAGGTTTGCGCGGTGCCGGTGGACGCCTCCTGAACGGTGCCGAACAACGCTTCATGTTTGATTATGACGCGCTTGGCGAACGCGCTACCCGCGATGTGGTCAGCCGCGGTATTTACGCAGAGATGCGCAAGAACAATTCATCGGCAAACGGTGGCGTTTACATTTCAATGGCTCATCTGGGACCGGACAATGTACGCAAGAAGTTCAAGGGCATGGTCAAGCGGTGCGAGGACAGCGGTTTCGATCTGGCGGGTGGGCTGGTCGAGGTCGTGCCAACCGCGCACTATTTCATGGGCGGTGTTGTGGTGGACCCGGATACGCGGACCGAACTGGAAGGACTTTATGTCGCTGGTGAAGACGCCGGCGGTGCGCACGGGTCCAACCGGTTGGGCGGAAACGGCGTAGCCAATTCAACCGTGTATGGTGGTGTGGCAGGCGACGTGATGGCAGCCGACATCACCAGTATGAAGACATTGCGGGATCCCGATGAAGCCGTCCTGGCAGCAGAAATTGAGCGCGCGCAACAGCCATTTTCCCAACATCCCGGCAATGTCCAGGGGCTTCGCATTGCACTGCAGGATGCCATGTGGGATGATGTCGGTGTGATGCGAACGGCAACCGGCATGAAGCGCGCCATTGGCCGGATTGCAGAGATCAGGGCCGAGTTGGGCGAAACCGGCGTGGCATCGGACAATCTGGCATTCAACCTGACCTGGCATGACTGGCTGAACATGGCGAGCCTGTGCGAGGTGTCGGAAGTGATCGCCAAGGCGGGGCTGGCACGCGAAAACTC